>CAYHJV010000067.1:0-4869 GCA_964357045.1 Candidatus Woesearchaeota archaeon
TAGATTCAACAACAAAATCCACCCCTAATTCTTTCCAAGGAAGCTTTTCAGGATTTGGTTCTGCCAAAACTTTAATTTTCTTCCCTCCAACAATCAAAAAGTCTTTTCCATAATCAACTTTTTTATCATAATTTCCGTAAACGCTATCGTACTTCAATAAATAAGCTAAAATTCTAGGTTCTGTCAAATCATTAATAGCTACAAAATTAATTCCCTTCTCTAAACCAATTTTAAAAACAAGCCTCCCAATTCGCCCAAATCCATTAATTGCTACTTTCATTACATTTCACCTTATTTATGTAAATCAATAGGAAAAAGAATATTTAAGGGTTTTTGTTGGTGATCTTTGGGGGTGTAAACTCTACTATAGAAAAACATAAAAGTTCGAGAGATTATGCTCGGTTATGGGAAATAGAGAATATTTCGGTCTAGATTTTGGAGTCCCATTAGGATTTCTTATTGGAAATTTAAACAGCCAGTTGGCACTTATTTTCCAGGAGATTTCCTCTATGGGTTATAGACACCACATGGTTGAAGCTATAGATATTGTATTCAAAGAACATACGAAAAAAGATGATAAAAAAAATGAATCCAACCAAAAACACATAGATAAGATTCAGAAATCTGTCAGAATCTTCAATAAATCTGTCAAAAAAATTAATAAAGAAGTTTCTGAGACTATGACGTTTTTTCCAAGTTTATCCTCTTTACAAAAAATTGATGAAAAAGAATTATTGTCCCAATTAAACAAGAGATTTCTAAAACAATATGAAAATGAAGAATCCCAGAAATTAGCTAGTGAAGTTTTAGATTTAGAAATTAGATTGATATTGGAAAAGGCAAATAACTCCATATTTAGCTTTCATAACTATTTTCTAAATTTCATGGATGAATTTAAATTTAATATATCTAAAAAATATGCAAGAGGATTAACTGAAGCTTGTGCAATTTTATCAATAGGATGCCCAGAAACTGCTGTGTTTGTAACTGGAAGAACGATAGAAAGTTTAATTAACGATTTATTAAGCAAAATAAATATTTCCGAAAAAGAAATAGAAGAGTTAAGGTTAGAAAATAAAATAGGAAAGTTGAAGAGCAGGTCTATTATTAAGGATAGAGAATTTCACACACTACAAAAAATGAAATTCGATAGAAATGATTTTGGACATCCATTTGACAGAATCACAAACTATGACGAGGCTAAAAGAATCATCTTAGATGCATCAGATTTAATCAGAATTTTAGAAAACAGGTTAAAAGAAACAAGAAGTCAACTTGAAGTTGAAAACGATAAAGCAAGAGAAATTCTGGGAGGAAAGTCCACATGGGGAGGGCCGATTTTATACGGGGACCCTAAAGAAAAACTTGAACAGCTTAAAGGCTATCAAGGAAAAATAGTAGATAAAATTAGAGAAGAGTTAAAGAAAGAAATTGAACAGGAGAAGATTGAAAAATAATAACTTACTCCAAATAAATCCCCGGTTTTCCAGGCTTTGCCTTTTTTGATTTGCTGGCGGGATCGTATTTGTCCTTATCATTCACGGCGTAAACTGAAACTTCCAAACCAGTCCTTTTAGAGATTTCGCCCAAGTTTCTTGAATAAATTTCCTTTTCATTTGGAATTGTGTAAATAAAAACCTTTGATTTTTTGCCGACAATCTTCATAACATTATTCACATCATTGACAACACTCTCAACAGCCTCATCTTCCTTTTCATATTTACTGTCTATTTTTTTCTCATCAACTTTAGGCCATTCAGAAGTGCTTATAAAATTCTTATTTCCAAGTTTACTCCAAAGCTCTTCTGCAATATGCGGACAGAAAGGACTTAACAATAATAGGAATTTCTCTAGGACTTCTTTGCTCGCTCCTTTCTCATGTATGGCATCAAAAAGTCTTCTTATATTGATAACGGCCAAATTATACCTAAATCCCTCAATTTCCTCTGTAACTTCTTTTATGGTTTTATTTAACAATGATTCTATCTTGGCATCAACTTTATCTTTTGATGGTTTGAAATTGCTAATGTAATCAACAACTTTCTTCACAAACTTAAAACTCCCTTCAATTCCCTTCTCACTCCATGACGAATCTTTGTCTGGAGACCCCATAGACATTAAGAATAATCTCAAAACATCTGTGCTATATTTATTAATTACATCTAAAGGATCAATTATATTGCCTCTTGATTTAGACATCACATAACCATCTTCACCATGTATCATACCCTGGTTAAATAGTCTTAATGCAGGCTCGTCAAACTTCAACAATCCCAAATCTCTAAGGAATTTAGTATAAAATCTGAAGTAAATCAAATGTAAAGTTGCATGCGTCGCGCCTCCAACATATTGATTAATAGGGCACCAATAATTAACTTTCTTCTCGTCGAAAATTTTGTTTTTGTTTTTTGAATCGCAATACCTCAAGAAATACCAGCTGGAATTTACAAAAGTGTCCATTGTATCTGTTTCTCTCCTAGCTTTGCTTTTACACTTAGGACATTTAACACTAATCCAAGACTCTACAGTTTCCAAAGGATTTCCTTTTCCAAATTTAACTTTTTCAGGAAGTTTAACAGGAAGTTGTTTTTCTGAAATAGGAATAATACCACATTTATCACAATAAATAATTGGAATAGGAGTTCCCCAATAACGTTGACGAGAAATCAACCAATCTCTTAATTTGAAATGGACTTTTTTTCTACCAAGCCCTTTTTCTTCCAAGTTTTTTATAATATGCTCTTTTGCTTCTGAACTATGCAATCCACTAAAAACCCCAGAATGATTCAAAACCCCGTAATCCTCGTGAGCTTTATGGGCCACATTAACCCCCCCTCCATCAATAACTTGTTTAACAGATAATTTGTATTTTTTGGCAAATTCCCAATCTCTTTGGTCGTGGGCAGGAACACCCATTACCATTCCGCTTCCGTAATCTGCAAGAACAAAATTACCTGCGTAAATTGGAATTTTCTCTTTTGTTAAAGGATTCTCTGCAAAACTTCCTGTAAAAACTCCTTCTTTCTCAGTATCTTCAAGCTGTTTTTCGCTTACTCCCTTTAATTTTTTTAAGAAAGCATCAACTTTTGTTTTTTGAGATTTAATAACTAATTCAGAAAGCCTCGGATGCTGTGCAGAAACAACCATGAATGTAACTCCATAAATCGTGTCCGGACGAGTTGTAAAGATTGGCCATTTTTTTCCGTTGACTTCAAAATCAATTTCAGCACCGTAACTTTTCCCAATCCAATTTCTCTGCATTGCTTTTATTCTTTCAGGCCAATCCAATTTATCCAAGCCGCTTAAAAGTTCATCGGCATATTCTGTAATCTTAAAATACCATTGCTCCAAATGTTTTATTTCAACTTCCGTATCATCGTGCCTCCAGCACTTTCCATTAACAACTTGTTCATTAGCCAAAACAGTATCACATTTTCTGCAATAATTAACTGGTGCTTTTTTCTTGTAGGCAAGACCTTTTTCGTACATCTTTAGAAAAATCCATTGGTCCCATTTATAATATTCAGGATTGTGAGTCATAAACATTCTACTCCAATCATAAGACAAACCTAAAGACTTCTCCTGATTCATAAAATTCTTTATTGATTGCTCAGTGTATTTTTTAGGATGAACTCCCTCTTTTATAGCGGCATTCTCTGCAGGCAATCCTAGAGAATCATAACCAACAGGATAAAGAACATTAAATCCCTGCATTCTTTTGAATCGTGCATAAACATCACTTATAGTATAATTGAAAGCATGCCCCATATGCAAGCCGCTTCCAGAAGGGTAAGGAAACATATGCAAAATGTAAAACTTTTGTTTTTTTGACTTTTCACTTACTTGAAAAGCCTTTTTAGAATTCCACTTTGCCTGCCATTTTTTTTCAATGGCTGAGAAGTTTAGTTTTTTATCTTTAGTCATAAATAAGAATATAGAAAATACTTTATATTGTTTACTGAAACCAAATCAAATCCTCTTTCTCCTCAGCAAATTAGCATTCGTCACAACACTTATTGAAGACAAAGCCATCGCAATCTCAGCGATTATAGGATGCAACAATCCAGCCACAGCCAAAGGAATTGCAATCGTGTTGTAGGCAAAAGCCCAGAAGAGATTTTGTTTTATCTTGCTGAAAGTCGCCTTGCTTAAATTAATTGCCTGAACAACTCCTACCAAAGAACCTCTTGCCAAAACTAAATCTCCTGCTTCTATGGCAATATCTGTTCCAGTGCCCATTGCAATTCCGACATTTGCCTGTTTCAATGCAGGAGCATCATTTATACCATCTCCGACAAATGCCGTCATTCCAGTTTTCTGGAGTTCCTCAATTTTCTTTACTTTATCTTCTGGAAGAACATTCGCTATAACTTCCTTTATCCCAACTTGTTTTGCAATAGCTTTCGCAGTCCTCTCATTGTCCCCTGTTATCATAACTGTTTTGTAGCCCTGCCTATTCAATTCTGCTATAGCCCTGACAGAATCATCCTTAATAGCATCTGCAACAGCTATAATCCCTATAACCTTGCCCCCCACAGAAATAATCATTGTTGTTTTTCCCTCACTTTCGTATCTTTCTATTTGCTTTTCAAAAGAATTAACTTTTATTTTTCTTTCATTCATCAAAGTCATGTTCCCTATTACAATTTTCTTATCACCGATTGTTCCTTCAACTCCTCTGCCTCTTAGAACCTTAAATCCTTTAACAGATTTATATCTCTTCAAACCAGCTTTTTCAACTATAGCTCTTGCAATAGGATGCTCAGATAATTTTTCAAGACTTGCAGCAATCTCAAGCAAATAACTTTCTTTAACTTTTGAGTAAATATCTGTAACTTCTGGTTTTCCTTTTGTTATTGTTCCTGTTTT
>CAYHJV010000068.1:0-4825 GCA_964357045.1 Candidatus Woesearchaeota archaeon
CAGTGCTGTGGTTTGTTGAATATGCTGTTGTCATTGACCTTAAACTACTAAAATTGAAAGGTGAGCATACGGGCTTGTCATTATAATAACATTTTGCGTCTTCATTAGTTATTAATTTGAGTCTGTTTGTCGCAATATCACGGAAAGCTCTGACGACCACAGGAGGGCTATCATCCACTTCTACACTAAAAATCGCGTTTCCAAAAGCAATATTTCCAGCTTGGTCTTCACATTTAATAGAAATATTGTAATCTCCAGAAAGTATGCTTGTAAACTTTTGTTTGTGTTTATTAGAGTAAGTTTCAAAGAAAAGAATCATGTTATTAAAACCTGTAAAACTATATTTGCATTCAGCTTCTCCATTATTAGAACCGTCGGAAGTTTCGACTTTTAAATCTACGGAAATTGGCTCAAATGCTCCAAAAATTTTCCCTTCTGGAAGAATTGAATTAATTTTCAAAGGTGATTCAGTGACATGTAGTGTGTAAATAAAATCTCCCTCGTTTTTGTTTCTTTTTTCATCACCAACTTCCCAAGGTTTGTCTTTACATCTTAAATAAAATTTATTTTCTCCAGGAGTTAAATCAGTTAAATTTGTTTCGCAAAGCCATCCAAATACTTCTTTTTCTTCGAGGCTTGTTTTGTTACATGACATTTGATTTTGCATTGAGTCGTAATCAATGCCTGGTGTTTTTTCATACCTGCATTCTGCAGGCTCATTTGTCCAAATCTTGAAATTAATTTCTTGTGTCCCAAAAGGTAGATATCCTCCATATATTGGTTCTGTTTTTGTCAGAAGATGATTTACAGCTTCTATATCTGGGCCAGAGTTAACGCAAAATCCAACAACATAATCTCCAATATTATAATTTGGTGGTGCGTTTCCGTCTTGACATTTCACATAAATTTTTGAATCGCCATAAGTTCTTTTTAAATTCTCATCAAATCCATAACCTTCAAGACTTTCAACACTTGGCATTAGAATGCTGAATGTATGATTTTTTTGGAAAGAATTATCGTCGCCAGGATAACTGCCTTCCATTTCAGCAAAATTAATTGGGGGTTTTTCAAAATTCCATTTACATTGTGCGTTTTCATTTGTGTTCAATGTAAATTTAACTTCGCTAAACTCTTGTATGCAACTTCCTGAATTTCCCGAAGCTGCAGTTCTTGAAATTATTACTCCGTTTTGGGCGGGATTTTTGAATTCATAATTTAGCGTCAAAATCTTTCCGGGAGTAATAACAGGGGGATTTACTTCATATTCTCTAGATTCACAAACAGGTTTGTCTGTATCTTTTCCTATTAATTCACAAGTTTGTCCAAGACTTTCACATCTATACTCTGTGCAAGGTTTCAAAGAATTTTCGTTGCACTTATTACAATTTTCTCCCCCCAAAGGAGCTTGCCAAGGCAGACATTGGAATTCAATTTTATATTCCTTTGTTTTTGCTCCGCCCAACAAAAAGTCAAAGACAACAAGAAATACTAAAAGAACTACTGCAGGAGTCCAAGAGCCAACTACCCCAATGATTTTTAATGCTGATAAAACACCTACTGTCGCCCCTGCTAAAACCGATATTGTTGCTACAACAGGATTTGAAACGCCAAGCCATTTTGAAAGGTAGCTTCCTAAAAGAGCGCCTAAAAAAGCCCCTCCAGCAACCGCAGTAAATGAACCTAAGGTTGTAAATGTTGTTGCACCTAATGGAGCTCCTGCAGCCAATTCTGCTGCAGTTGATTCTACAAATACAGTTAAACTTATTCCTGGAAGTATGGCAATTGCTGACGCTAAAGTTCCAGTACCTCCAGAAATTGTGGACAAATATTTTGTTATTTTATCTGCTATTTCAGGGATATAAATTAAATCTCCAGAATCATATAGGGATAAAAACGTAGCCGCATCACTACCCAAAAAAGATAAAACTCTTTTCAAATTTTGAGGAGGCACATGTTGTCCAAGAACAGGTGTTGCATATTTCTTATAAGATTCCCATAAACTTGGGTTGTTAACTTTTTTTAACTTATATTCTCCGTTTTCACAATAACCTCCTCCAACACATGATGAAATTTGAGATAGCTCAAGATCTTCTTTGAATTTATTTCCATCACATGTCTGGTCGCACATTTTTTTCGTTACTATTTGCCTAATTCCCTTTAGCATAGACAACTCCTTTCCTCCTTCCACAACATAATTGTCTGTTCCATCTCCAACATAATTAACCTCACTTCCGCAATCTCCTAAAGAAGTGCAAAAATTGTTCATTTTTTCAGCAAAGGCCCTTTTTTCACATTCACAATTAGCCACACAATCCCAGTCGTCAAGCCTATTTTTTTTCAGATAAACTACAGTGCATGTCTGGCTTGCAGCCGCGCAATACAGATTATTTCCTGTTGGATATTTTGGAGTGCAAGCTTTATAATTAAAATTACTGTCAACATAAACTTCCTGAGCCATACAGTGGAAATTTTCTTCACAACTTTTTATGTTTTCAGAAATATCCTCGACCCTTGCGTCATCTCCTTCACCCTCTTGTTTCTGCAGAGGATTGTAGGCAAAGCAGAAATCAGCTTCATTCAAAACACAGGAGGCTGTTGTAAATCTTTTATCTCCCTGCTCAATTGTATGTTCTTGACAGATTTGATTTCTTTTATCACCACATCTGTCATACTCTTCAATTTTCCCATTTTTACAATAAGCTAACCAATGTTCACTCCCAACAACATCTCTTCCATTTCCAATTTGTCCGTCGTAAACACACCAACTTTCAAAATTATTTCTCCAAATGTTATTTATTTCATCCAGGCATCTTAAGTCTTTACATTCGTAATCTGTTCCTGCACTATTAAGAGCACATTCGCTCTGCCCTTCCTGACAGTCTTTTGATACATCTTCCTTGTTCCCATAGTCATCAAACCAGTAGACATCTTCACTTCCATCGACACATCCTTTATGGTCTTTAGTTTTGTAACTCAAATTTAACTGTTGGTTTGAACAAAAAACTCCCTCTAAGAAATTACCCCTGTTTTCAAGGCAGATTTTTTCAATTGTATAACTACATCTTTCATTTATCAAACAAGCCCCTTCTATTTGGCTTTCCTTCAACGCAAAGCATTCCAACTCAGAATTTATATCTCTAAAATCTTTATCAAATCCTGTAACATTGGATTCGTATGCGCAGTTATTTTCTGTAATAAATCTCGCATCTTTACCTAAGACACAACACCCCTTTATACACTCTTGAATTAAGCAGGCAGATCCTTCTTTCCAAGTTCCACCATCTTGGGTGCATTTTTGTTGTGTTGCTCCGTTACTGCACATTCCCTCTTCAGTTATACAACATCCTGTTCTGCAAATTGCAGTGTTGTCGCAGGAAGTTGGCAAAAGAGAATTTTTACATTCTTCCGATTGTGTTGATAAAACATCCATACAAATAGCTCCATTTTTTGCTTCGGTACAACAATTTATTGCGAGATTTCCATCACTTTGAGCTGAAACAAAACCAATTTGTTTTATTTCAAAAAAAGAAATTAAGAAATTCAACCCAGAACTAAAAATCTTACCTACAATATCTTTTTTGTTTTCTATTTTTTTATTTTCAACCGGACCAATAGATTGTTTAATTAAGTAACTCTCAGCAACAGTTAAATTAATCAATATTAGGATTTGTATTAATACTAATATTAAAATCACTATTTTTTTTTGTTTTCTAATTTTTGAAATCATTTTATATTATCGGAATTATACATCCCTTTACAGCAAATCTGAATTTTTCCACAGAGCCTTTATATTCCAACGTGTAAATTATAGTTGAATCGCTTGTTTTTAATTTGTCTATATCATACTCTGGGTAGAATACCATATATCCTATATAATTGAAATTACAGAACCTTGCCTCTTGGCTTACTATTTCTTGGGCTAATGACGACAATTCATAAATTCTGCTAGGGATTCTAAAGGAAAAATCATCTTGTATGGAGGAAACATCTGTCTTTGTAAGGGTTATTTCTGCATCAATATCAACCCTTATTTCTACAGGAATTAAGTTCACATTAAATCCTTTCTTTCTTACTTCCACAACATAGCCTTGATCTTGTAATGTTGTTGTTAAGTCGTCAAAGCAAAATTCAACATCTTGGCTTATGTAATCTTTTATTTCATCTTCCATACTATTAATTAAGACTGGGTTTTGGTTTATACATGGTTTATAATAACTTTCAGTGTAACATAAATAGGAAATATCTTTGTAATAGCCCTCTTCCTGAAACTTAAATTTTAAATTTAATTCAGGATTTATACTTCCTCCTTGCTCTGAAATCATTTGCAATCCTTCTCTTACCTTATCTTTCAAACATGTTTCTAAAAAAGACTCGGGATTTATTTCTTTGCCTCCGCCGATATCCGGGACAATTCCTTGAGATCTTAGCATGAAGAATAAAAATACTACTGCAACCACAACTATTGCCAAAATTATGAAGATTGTTACCTGTCCTTTATTATTAAATTTAGATTTCATTTTAAAATCCATAAATTCACCCCTCTTTTTTTAATTCTTTCAACTTTATTCTCTAACGCCAATTCTAATAGCCATTTATCAGCAGTGTTCCATGATATTTTTAAAAATCCGGCCAGCTCAGAAGAAGTCACAACTTTACTTTTCTTCAAAAAATCCAGAATTTTCTTACTATGAATATTCATATTATATTTAATATGCTTATTAAAATGTATAAACCTCTTATTTTTAATATGTATCTACTCAGATAACTAAATATATAAATCTTTTTACTATAAAACCAAAAAACTTAATCCTCAATCATCAGTCTC
>CAYHJV010000069.1:0-4765 GCA_964357045.1 Candidatus Woesearchaeota archaeon
GGCGGCGTGTAAGAAGTTGACTTAGTGGGAGTTATTTTTTGACTAGCTAATTTTTTGCACATTCCGTTGCTGCAAACTTTATTCCCCCCATCCGGATTACAGTTATCTGCAATTATACATGCTCCTGATGTTTTTGCAAGACCTTCTACTATCTGGGTAGGCCCCCCGATAGGAACTGTACAAATCGCATTTGTTTTTTGCCAAACACCTTTGAAGCATATTTCAACTGTAACATCTTCACCAGAGCTGCACTTCTGCAATTTTTTCTCTCCATCTACGCATTTTGCCTGGCTGCATGTGTTAAGCTCTGTTAGAGTACAAACATTACTTATGCATTCCGCCTTTCCGCAAAGAGGCTGCATCTGTGCACAATCACTTGCTGAAGAACATGAAATTAAGCTAGAAACACATATTGGTTCTAGAGGGCAACCGTTTGCATCATTTCCTTTTGATATAACTTGGCCTTCACATTCTAAAGCACCATAACTTGGACAGTCGGTGCAATCTTTTAAACAAGATTCTGATTCTCCTTCATCGCAAACACTATCTCCACATATTGCCCCTCCCGAAGTTGTAGTTTTTGTTTCTTCTTCTTTTTCACGACAAGTTCCTTCTATACAATACAATTGGACTTCTGTTTCAACTGTTTCATTGCCTTCTCCTGTCGTAACTGTTTTTGTGCCACAAACCTGTCCCAAGCATATATTATCTTGGCAGTCAATTTGTCCGTTGCTATTATCGTCAACATTATTGTAGCAAATTTCCTCTCCTTGATCTGCAAATTCTGAGTACAAAGCATTTTGGAATCTATCTTGTGTGTAAAAAGAAGTGCTGACTAATTTGTATCCTGTGAATAATCCATTAAAAAAATCTGATCTGTCTACGTAAGTTTGTACTATTTCTGAAGCAGTGCCCTGGCCAGCTTTTATATTCCATTGATTGTTTAAGGCTTCTATTTTTACCATAGTAGCATATGCTTCTTTGTAATTTCCAGATTCAATCAAACCGTTTAGGACACCATTGGATTCTATAAGTTCTCTTCTTATTCCGGCGTCTGCCAACGATGCAAATTGTTCCGCTGTTGGTTCCTCATCCAGGAAGAATTTTATTCTGTCGTCTTGTTTTGACATTTCTAAATCTAAGCCAATCCATCTTTCACTGCAGCCCTCTTCACAAAAGGAGACAATCGCGTTTACTTTATACCCTTCCGCATTTTCAAATATATTGTAAATTTCCACAACTATTTTTTCGCTTGCGGCAAGTTTTTCTGTTCCGAAAATGTCTTCATCCGAGAAAACTTCAAAACATGTTTCATGAGATTGCTCAAAGAAAGTCTCGAAGATTTTTTCAGTGTTTTCGCTCTGGCTCGCCAGCTCATTTGCTGTTTGAAGGTTAGTTGGATCTAGCGCATAGGTTTTTGCAAGTCTTTCAATGTTTTCTAGATTTTGTTTTAAAATATCTATATTAACTGCTTCTTTGAAAGCAGCTGAAACTGACGACCTGTATATAACATCATCTTTTAACTGTATTGGGAACACACTTAACCTTAATTGAATTTTGCCCCCGTCGTATATTGATTTTGACGGCCAGACGAATACGGGGTCTGCAGTTTGTATCTCACTCGTTTCGTCCTCTGAAAGAATCCAGTCTGTCAGTTCCGGCTCACCTAAAACTTCACGCAATTTATCTGCTGTGAGAGAATCTGCTCCAGTCTGATAAAGTAAAGCGTTCATGCTTTTTTCAACTGAGCTCAATTGTGAAACTAACTGAGCGTAATTTATGTTGTTTGATTCAAAGTTTTCTGCATAGTAAGAAGCTCTGTTTATTTCTTTTCTGAAATTATCTAAAGTGTCTGCTGAAATGAAAGTTGAAGTTAAAATTAGAATTCCTAAAACTAGTATAATATTCACTTCTTTTTTCATTCTACTAAGAGAAAAATATTATTAATAAAGTTTGTTATTCTATCGAAAGGAACAAACTTTATGGTTTAGGATTCTTTCAAAGGGTCTCTAACCATAAATACATAATTACCATTTTTTTCAGGAAGGTAAAGTTGTGCTGCCTTTTGAATTTCTTCTAAGGTTACGGAATCTATTTCACTTAGTTCATCTTTTATTGACTTTTCAGTATCAAGTTCTTTCTCTAATTGGCTTAATTTCTGAATATTTAAGGGATCTCTACCAAGGATAATCTTCCATGCACCATCAACTGAACTAGATGTTCTATATTTAAGCCTGGATTTTGCATCAGCAAGTTCTTTTTTTGAAACCCTATCTTCTTTTAATTTATGTATTTCTTCAAAGATGGCTTTTTTTGCTTGGTCTATTCCTTTATTATCTATTGAACCATTAATAACAACATTCCCAAAATTATCATCTCCATCATAATAGCTACCGATGTAATAAGCAAGACCTAACTCTCTACTAATTTTATCATGAAGTCTTGATGTAGACCCCACCCCTAATATTTCATTTAAGACTTTGATTGTTGGACTAGTTTGAGATTTTTCAGAGGGAACAACGACACCAAGATAAATATCAGAATTACTTTTTTCAGGAGAGTCTTTTCTTAAAAGATCTTTTGCAGACGTATGGATAAAGGTTTGTTTTTTCAATGAAGTAACTTTAGGGTATGTTATCTCTGTTTTCTTCCCTGGAGATTTTTTCTCAAAATATTTTGCTATCAAATCTTTTGTGTTTTTAGGTAAGCCTCCAACTAGAATAACATCAGAGTTAGATGTACTATACTTTCTTTCATGGAATTTACCTAAATTTTCTGGCGTAACAGAATTTACAACATCTTCATTTCCTAACACAAAATAAGGGTGAATAGAATTGCGAGCTAAAGCGTCTTGAAAAATTTTCCAATCTGTAAAGAAAGAATTTCCTTTATAATCAGAAATTTCTCTAAGAACTCTTTTTCTTTCTTGATTAACTCCTTTAGGGTCTAGCCTAGGATGAAAGACCATGTCAGAAGCATAGTCAAGATAAATCTCTAGTTGATTAGAATTCATTCCAGCAGGAAACATAGTCCTTTCCCTGTTTGTATTTGCATTAGTATATCCAAGGGAAGCTCTAATGTTTTTTTGCTCTTTCGGAGAATATTTTTTTGAGCCGGCATTTATTATCACATGTTCTAGAAAGTGAGCGATTCCTTCCTCCCCTTTTTTTTCATGCAAACCCCCGATTTTTGTTCTCACTCTACCAAAAATGGTATTTGTAGGAGTGTAAAATAAATGAACATTTAAACCATTATCCAAAGCATAAGCCTCTATATTACCCAATTTTTCCATGTTTTTTCAATGGGTTTAAATTATATAAATCTTTCTATTTGTAACTACTTTTAAGAGATAATAAAAAGTTTATTGTTCCTTCGAGGAGTAAGGTTATTTAAGGAAATCTTCTATTGACTTTTTGGTTAATTTACTGTGTTTGCCTAAACTATTCAATCCGTTTTGCAGTTCAATTTTGTCTACTTCCCCCACCTGGCTACTGTAGGCAACTTTTAGTCCTGTAGTACGGTGGTTGTTTCTATATGAATAAAATATTTTTAGATCTTTTTTTAAAATTGAAGCTAAGGTAAATAATCTATCCGGCAAATCCCTGTCACTGGAAAACCCAGAATAATCGTGGCCTTTATAGTCTTTCTCCCATTCCTCTTGGTCTTCTGAATTTTCCCCCCTCGGCATCAACATCAATCAAAATTCTTTGGAGTTCTCCAGAAGTTAAAATTGCGGTACAATAATAATAAGTGCTTCCTAATATTAAATATTCGAATCCATTTGAAGGATTGTTGTTAAAAAATGATATCCCAACATAATCGTGTTTTGGAAGCTGAAGGTCGAATTTATCTCTGCTTATTTTTACTCCTTTCATTCTGTCTTATAAACACCTGGTTTTTTAAGAATTTGTATATAGAAATACTACATTAATTGAGTTTGTCATTCCGTTGGAAAATTAATGTTTATAGGTGATAGAAAGGTTTATAAGAAATAGTTATCTTCATTTTTTAATAAACTCCAAAGGATCTGAAAAGATCCTTTGCATATATAATGAATTCTAATCTAAAAAGTGCTAATAGGGTGGTTATTTACATTGATGGTAGCAATTTTTATTTCTCTGTAAAAAATACATTTAAATGTAAGATCGATATTGAAAAGTTTTGTAAAAAATTAGCAGGAAATAATAAAGTTATGAAAATAAAATATTACATTGCTCCAGTGGATCAAACTAGCAATCTACAAGGCTATGTGGATCAGCAAAAATTCTTTGATATTTTAAAGAAAATTGACAAGTTAGAAATAGTATTTGGTAGATTAGAAAAAAGAAAAAAAGGAAATTTTTTGTACTATGTTGAAAAAGCAAGTGATATAAATCTTGCTCTGGATTTGGTTTTAGACGCTCAAAAAGATTTTTATGATACTGCCTATTTGGTATCAAATGATGGAGATTTCTCTGGAGCAGTAAAGTCTGTTATTAATTTTGGGAAAAAGGCTGTTTACATAGCAATAGGGAACAGAAAAACAATATCGTATCATCTTAAAAAAGTTTCTTCTTTTACAATTAGAATAACTAAAGATTTTATCTCTGACCTAGCAATTTAGAAATAAATAACCTTTAAAAATCCCCTTCCTCTTTTTATTTAAACCCCCTGTAGCTTAGTGGTTTAAAGCGCCTGGCTGTAGACATTTATGTCTAAGGTGGATATTCCATATAAAAGACACCTACGGTTTCTTTTATGAAGCTTCCCTTATGTTAGGGTCAAG
>CAYHJV010000070.1:0-4587 GCA_964357045.1 Candidatus Woesearchaeota archaeon
TCAAGCAATCTCTTAAAAAAATATGCAAAGAATCTTCCAGAAGCAGATTTATACAAAAAAGTAGAATATTGCCATTAAAACTCACTTAAAAACTTCATCGTAAAAAATAGTCCTATTAATGTCCTGCTTTTCTGGATTGGCCCACGTGAAAAACCTCTTGAAAGGAGAAACTTCATATCTCTCGCCAATTAAAGCCGCCCCCAACTTTTTGAATTCTTCGCTTCCTTTTGAATTGGGTTTGTAAGAAGTTGAAGTTGTAAACTCCGAAAGCGCCTTCAAAATATTAACATCATGAGGGATAACGGCCAGAATAGGAACATTAGAAACCTCTTCTATGTCTCCTAAAGAAAGCTCAAAATCTTTATCATAAACCTTATTCAAAATCAACCCGCTTATTGGAGTTCCTCTTTGTTTTGCCAGATTAATAGCCCTAACAGTGTTAGCCAAAGTAGGATGATCTGGAGTTGTAACAACAAGAATCTCGTCAGAAGCCAGCATCACCCCCAAAGTTTCCTCATCGAGGGCAGGAGAAGAATCAATTATAATAACATCATATTTATTTTTCAAGGAACTTATTCTATCTTTTAATTTCAAAGGGCTTGAGTTGTTTAATCTGCTAAAAAGAGACGCGGGAAGTAAATCAAAATTCTCCAGACTGTGTATGGCATCGGTTGGTTTAGCCGTTCGGTCTAAAACTTGGTGTAAAGAAACTTCAGGATTTACTATATTAAAATGCAAACCAAGATTTGGAGCAGACAAATTTCCGTCAACAAGCAGCACCCTCTTATCAAATCCGGCAATGGCATCTCCGAGTGCAGCAGTAACGCTCGTCTTTCCAACACCTCCTTTAAGGGAAATTATTCCTATCACCTTACACATATTTTTTACCTCCAAATCTAAAAAAATAGTAGTTTATTATTTAAATACCTTACCAAGATAGCAAGCTTTAAAAACGGATTGTCAATTATTCAACTATGCAAAAATCGAAAAAACCAGAGAGCAAGGAAGCGGTTGAAAAGACCCAAAAAAAGAAACTCTCTCAAGAAGAATACGAAGCAAATGTAATAGAATTGGCAAAACAAGGCCTAACGGCTGAGAAGATAGGCGAGGCCTTAAGAAAGAAAGGCACACATCCAGCAGAATATGGTAAAAGAATCTCAGTAATTCTTAAAGAAAAAAATCTTTATTCAGATCCTGAATTAAAAAACGTAGTAATTAAGCTGGAAAGAGTAAAAAAGCACTACGAAAAAAACAAGCAAGATAGAAGGGCCATGAGGGAAAAAGATAGAATTTTCTCACAATTGAGAAAAGTAAAAAAATATCTTAACATTCCCCTGAAGTGAACATAAATCTTAATAAAGTCCAACAAATTAAAGAACTAACATGACTAAAGATGTAGCTCAAATTTTTGACCGAAATGAGATAGCCCAAGTTTTTGTTCCTGAAGATGCAAGTAAAAAACAAATAGAGTATATTAGAAAAAAGTTAAAGGAAAGAGGTGTAAAAAGCATCATTCGCGAAGACCCAGATATATCATACAATCCAAAAATTATTTACCAATCAAGAACATATCGTATGGAAACAATTCACTTAATTCCTGATAAAAAACGAACTTAAACTTATAATTTTAAAATGGGTGAAATAAAAGAGGATTTAGAGAAGCAAATAGATCATGTTGCAGAAAAATTTCTAAACGAGATTAAAGAAAAAGAGATTGAAGTAATAAGCCATTTCGACACGGACGGCATAAGCTCCGCAGCAATAATGACAAAGGCATTGAAGAGGTTAGATCAAAAATTTTCTGTTAGAATAATAAAAAGTTTAGACGAACAATTCATAAGAGACTTGCCAAAAGAAAAACTAATTTTGTTCCTGGACTTAGCCTCAGGCAGTTTAAACCACATAAAAAACTCATCTCTCGATCGTGTTTTTATAATAGACCATCACGAAATAATTCAAAGCATTCCAGAAAGTGTTGAAATTGTAAATACCCAACTTCACGGAAAAGAAAAATTAAGCAGTTCAAGTTTAACTTATCTATTTTGCAAAAAAATAGATGAAAAAAATAAAGACCTGGCAAAACTAGCGATTTTGGGAATGGTCGGCGATTTGCTTGAAAAAGAAATAGACAAACTCAACAATCATATCATGGAAGACGGAGAAATAAAAAGAAAAAGAGGACTTTTAATCTACCCATCAACTCGCCCTTTAAACAGAACTTTGGAATATTGTTCAAACCCATTTATCCCTGGAGTCACAGGCAACTCCGAAGGAGTTATAGAATTGCTTAGAGAGACAAATTTGGCGGCAAAAAATGGGAAATACAAAAGCATAATAGAACTAAACAAAGAAGAAATGGAAAGACTAATTACGGCGATAATGCTCAGAAATCCCAGATGTAGAAACAGTGAAATAATAGGAGATATATTTTTAATAAAACTTTTCAATAAATTGGAAGACGCTAGAGAAATAAGCGCCCTCATAAATGCCTGTTCTAGATACGGCGAACCCGCAACAGCGCTCCAGTTTTTAATGGAAATACCCTCGGCAAAAAAAACAGCAGAATCAATACACATAAAATACAAACAGCAGCTGATATCTGGCTTAGATTTCATAGAAAAGGCAGAAAAAATTCAAGGAAACGGATTTGTAATAATCAACGCAAAAAACAAAGTGAAAGATACTATGATAGGCACTATAGCAAGCATAATCTCCAACTCCCCTCTTTATGAAGAAGGCACAATCATAATAACAATGGCTTATTACGAAGACAAAATAAAAGTTTCAACAAGGATTTGCGGGCGTGTAAGCAACGGAAGAAATGTCCGTGAAATATTAAACACTGTGATAGAAAGATTAGGAGGGGAAGTTGGAGGTCATGAAGTTGCAGCCGGCTGTATAATATCTCAAGAAAAAGAAAATGATTTTATAAAAATTTTAAAGGAAAATTTAGAAATAGAAGTAGTTAGAGTTTAAACCTCAACCTTTAAAACTCCCTCATTTCTCAATATTTTACAATGGAAATCCAAAAATTAGAGTCAGGAGATATAGTCATGTGCACTGTTGAAAAAATATTAGGCACAACCATATTGGTTAATATAGACGGAATTGGAGAAGGATCCATAATATTAAGTGAAATCGCGCCTGGAAGAATAAGAAATTTAAGAGATTACGTAGTACCAAAAAAAAGAATCGCTTGTAAGGTATTGAGAGTATCTGGCGACAGAATAGAATTATCATTAAGACGGGTCACACCGAAAGAGCAGAAAGAAGTGAAAGATGTTTATGAACAAGAAAAAAGCTGCAGGAGTGTTTTAAAAAGTGTTCTCGGCGAAGAATCAGACTCCATAATTAAAGAAATACAAAAAAAAGAAACTCTATTGGAATTTTGTGAAAGAGCAAAGGAAAATCTAGCAGAGTTGGAGAAATTTGCCGGCAAAGAAAGAGCTAAGAAAATACAGGACATATTAAAAATTCAAAAAAAGAAAAAGATAGTGATAAAAAAAGAATTTAGCCTGACTAGCAAGGCTTCAAATGGCATAGAGCTAATAAAAAAAATTTTAGAAAGAGCACAAGGTTTAAACATGAAATATTTATCGGCTGGAAAGTATACTATAAAAACAGAATCGGTTGATCCAAGAAAATCAGAGAGTGATATTAGAGAGCTTCTCGACGATATAGAAGCCCAAGCAAAGATCCATCACTTATCTTTTAGCATTAAAGAGAAGTGAAAGAACTCTCCAAATTATCTACTCTTTTTAGTAAAAATATAGGTGAAAAACAAAAAATTTAAATACTGTTTTTATGATTAAATTTTATGATAAATCAGAATACTTTATCCCCAAGCAAAGAACCGAAAAGCACAGACCCTTTTCATGTTTTATTAATCTCAATAATCTTCGACCCGGCTGCAAGAAAAATATTAGTGATGAGAAAAGATGGAGACCCAGAACTCGGCGCTAAATTTACATGGGGATTTCCAGGAACAGAAATGTATCATGGAGATGACATGGATAAAAGATTAAAAACCAAAATAAAAGAAAAAACAGGATTAGAAATTAAAAATCTGGGGGCAGTGTTCTCCAAAGTTTACCCTGAAAAAAAAGATTATATGGCTATATATTTTCTATGTGAAGTGTTTGGTGGAAAAATGAAACCATGGAAATTTTACAAAGAATTAAAATGGGTAGATCCGGAAGATATCGAAAAGCTTTTTACAACATCTTTCCACCCAAGATTGAAAGAATATATAATAAATCTTAAAAAGAAATTCTAATCTTCAATAATGAAGCTTAAAAAATGTCCTTCATGCAAAAGTTACACCTTAAAAGATTCCTGTCCAAAATGCAATGCTGAAACAAAAAGTGCGCATTACAAATACGTTAAAATGAAAGTTCCTTCTGAGAAATCTCTCCCTTAACAATCTCCATATCTTTCTCCCAAAGAGGCAATAAATTTCTTTTGTAAATAATCGCTGCAGGATGGAATAATGGGATTAATTTAATTTTCATTCCCTTAAAATTTATAATTCTAACCTTGCCATGAACAGAAGTTATTCCTGGTTGAAGATCCATTTTGTCCACATCT
>CAYHJV010000071.1:0-4397 GCA_964357045.1 Candidatus Woesearchaeota archaeon
CTAATTGTATTGTTCCGCATTGCCATTCTCTTCCTAAAGAATCTTTAACATGAAAATCAATTTTCGGTCCATAAAAAGCTCCAGCACCTTTACTAATAGTAAATTTCATTTTCTTTTTCTTCAAAACCTTCTCCAAAGTTTTCTCGGCTCTTTCCCAATCTTTATCATCTCCAATTCTTTTCTCGGGCCTAGTAGAAAGTTCAACTCTGTAAGTAAGATCAAATTTTTTATAAATAAAGCCAACTAGATCAATAATTCCTTCAATCTCACTTTCCAATTGTTCATCAGTGCAAAAAATATGCGCATCATCTTGAACAAATTGTATAACTCTAAACAATCCACCTAACACTCCAGAAAGCTCTTGCCTGTGATCAATTCCCAATTCTGCAACTCGCAAAGGCAGGTCTTTATAACTTTTTGGCTCGGCCCTGTAAACCAACATTCCCCCTGGACAATTCATAGGCTTAATCGCAAAAGTTCTTTTTTCATATTCTGTAAGAAAAATATTTTCCTTGTATTTATCCCAGTGCCCAGAAACCTGCCACAACCTCTTATCTAAAATCATTGGAGTTGAAATCTCTTGATATTCTCTCTGCCTGTGAACTTCTCTCCAAAAATCAATCAAAGCATTTTTTATTATCAAACCATTGTGATGCCAAAAAACCATTCCTGGTGCAGATTCATTAAAACTAAACAAATCCATTTGCTGTCCAATAATTCTATGATCATTTTCTTTTAATTTTGAAGTATCGAGCTTCGCTCTTGACAATTCTTTCAAAAGCTGTTTGGGATTGTAATCTTCTTTGTCCTTATGAATAATATGTTTAGAATCAGCTATTTGAGGAGATTGGAGGCCAATCTCTCTAGACAATTCGCTCAAAGGATGCCCTTTAACTTTAACTTCAAATTCTTTATAATAGCCAAACGGCGCACGAGTAACATGAAAATTTTTATCCTTCACGAGTTCTTTTTCAGCTTCTCTCAAAACTTCAAGAGCAACTTCCGGCGCAGATAAATTTCTAGAAAGATGGGCGTAAGGATATAAAACAATATTCTTCGCTTTCACTTGAGAAGCAATATCCTTAATGTTCTTTACGTACTCGTGAACTAATCCTATATTGTCGCCTTTTTCAACAGCAGTTAAAATAACTAGAGCTTCTTTTATCTCGCCGTGTTTTTCTTTTTCAGAGATTTCATCAACACTTTTCAAAGCTTTCTTCAAAGCCTTAAATTTAATATAATCGCAATGCAATGAAATAAATCTCATGATTAGAAGAAAACAAGGAGATTTATAAAATTATTTAAAAAACGTGCTGACCATTTTGTCAGAAACTTTCTTCTTTTTTTCCTGGAAATCTTTTAAAAAAGAATTAATTTTATCAATAGCATAGACCTTTAACTCACCTGTTGAAAGGTTTCCAGATTTATATGAATTCTCTAGTTCCGCCAGCTTTTTATCGTCTGGCTCAAAAAACATTTTAAGATACTGGAAAGAAACATCAATATTTGGATTCCCTCCCTTTTTTCTGTGTTCTTCTAAAGTATCCTGTCCACCAGAAAAAGCGTACTTGTTTATTTTAGTTTTAATCTCATGAGCAGAATCGGTCAAAGCAATAAAGGAATTAGGATCAGAAGAGGACATTTTTCCACCTCCAAGTCCAGGCACAAAAAAATGGTAAGTTGAGCTTAGCTGAATAAATTTATCATCTTTTACTCTTTTAGAAATATCTCTAGCCAACCTTAAATGAGGATCTTGATCAATACCAACAGGGATCAAAACAGGAATTTGTCCTTCAAACTCCTTCAATTGAGAATGTAACATATCAGAAGCTTGTAATAAAGCAGCCAACATTTTCCCAGGGCTTATCTCACCGTAAACAGCCTTAAATTCATTGAAAGTTGCATGTCTTGCCAAAACATTTTGTAGCCTGTAGTAAGCATTTGATTTTTTCGATTCTTTACTCCTCTCACTCTGAAAATAAATCTCGCAGTTCTTCGGCTTCAAACCCAGAGCGATGTAAGTCTTAATATATTCTTCAACTGCAATCTTTCTGCTTTCTTCAAGACTCTGACCTCGGGCATTGTAGGCCTCAATATCAGCAACAGCAATGTATAACTTAGCTCCAAGTTTCTGCCAGAATAAAAACTGCCGAGCAAGAATCATGTGTCCAATATGAAACTTTCCCGTAGGCATCAATCCAGACATCATGACAAACTTCTTTTTGGATTTAACAACTTCCAAAATTCTCTGGATATCTCTATGGGCAAAAATAATTTTCCTTCTGAAAAGAACCTCGTCCTGAAAAATTCCTGGCAAATCTTTTAAAGGTTCAAGACCAAACTCCTTGACAAGTTTAGCATAGTTTACCTCACCAGAAACATTCCATGGATTAAAAACCTCTTTAACCATGCCAAAACAAAGCTCTCAGCTCTTTTAAAATTATCTGAAAGATTCTAAATATTTATAAATAAGTTTAGAGTATTTTATATATGAAAAAAGAAGTTGTATTATTGCTAACAATTGCTCTGCTAACTCCTCTGTTATCTGCAGAAATTATAATCAACACTCAACCGATAGGGGTTTACAATTTGGGTGATGTTATAGAAATGCCAATAACAATAAAATCCCTAGGCACAACCTCTGGAATTTTAGAAATGAATCTTGTCTGTCCAAACTCTGAAATCAATTTCTACAAAAACGGAATTTCTTTATCGTTGGGAGAAGAAAAAAATATAGATTCTTCACTGATTCTTACAAAACAACTCATTGGCTCTTCATTAGGAATCTGCGTGGTAAAAATAATTCTTGGAGATGACTTCAAAATAACAAGTGAATTCGGGATTTCTGACAAAATAAGTCTAACTCAACAACTTGAGAATACAGACATTGCACCAGATGAATCAATAATTATTGACGGAACGGCAACTAAAGAAAACGGAAAAAAAGTTAATGGATTTATTGACGCTGAAATCTTCAAAGGAGAAACGGTTTCAGAACCATACTCAACATCCCAATATATAATGGACAGCGGAGTGTTCCATTTAGAAATTCCTGTCCAAGAAAACATGCCTGCAGGAGCATACACATTAAAATTGAAAGTATATGAAAAAAACACTTTGGACGAAATAACAACCCAAGGAATTTTAGAATTCCCTATTTATATAAAACAGTCCCCAAAAAACCTTGAAATTATGCTAGAATCTTCTGAAATTAACCCCGGGGCAACCGTAAAAATAAAACCAATTTTACATGACCAAACAGGAGAAAACATAGATGCAATCGTAACAATAAAAATATTAAATTCAAAAGGGAAGTTGATTGAAAGAGTTGAAGTTCCAACTAATGATTTCTACGAATTCCTTACCTCTCTTAGTACCTCACCTGAAGAATATATAATAGAAGCTGCTGCAGAAAATGTTGAAGTAGAATCGTCTTTTTCAATTCAAGCAAAAGAAGATGTTAGAATACAAATAATAAATCAAACTCTTATTTTAACAAACACTGGAAACGTCCCTTACTGTAACAAACCAATAGAAGTCAAAATAGGGAAAGAAATAGTAAGCGTTGATGCTTGTCTTGATGTTGGTGAGGAACAAAAATATTCTATCACTGCACCAGAAGGCGAATACTCAGTAGAAGTCATATCACAAGATGAAAAAATAAGCGAAAGTTTAACATTAACAGGAAGGACAATAGATGTTAAAAAAATAGCAGACGCCGCCTCGCTGACAAGACGCCCTTTCGTTTGGATATTCGTTATAGGAATATTAGGTTTCATGGCCGTAACAATTTTTAGAAAGGGCTACAAAAGAAGTATCATAGGAAAAGTATACAAAGACAAAGGCACTGATAAAGTAGGAACAACACAAAATCTAAGACCAATAATGGCAAAAAAAGGCGGATTATTCCCTGGAGAAAAAGCAGAACTTTCATTATCCTTAAAAGGAAGCCACCAAAACGCAACTGTAATTTGCCTAAAAATAAAAAATTTCCTTGAAGTTAGTTCTAGTATAGAAGCTGTAAGAGACACCCTGAACAGAATATCGCGAATATCAGCAGATAGCAAAACAGTAATTTACGAAAACAACGAAAATATTTTTATGATATTTGCTCCATCAAAAACGAAAACATTCCAAAATGAAAAAGATGCCTTAGGGCTAGCTCAAAAAATAAAAGATATCTTGCAGCATCATAATAAAATCTTTAAACAGAAAATAGAATTTGGAGTGTCAATAAACAACGGGGCGATAGTCGCAAACCAGACCCCAAAGGGTTTTGAATTCATGAGCTTCGGAAATCTGCTAAGCCAATCTAAAAGAATAGCTTCAATGTCTCAAGGAGAAGTTCTGCTCGAGGAAAAAGTCAAAGAAAAACTAGGCGCGAGCATAAAGGTGGA
>CAYHJV010000072.1:0-4374 GCA_964357045.1 Candidatus Woesearchaeota archaeon
ATGCGTTTTCAAATTCTCACAGAGCTCACGCCTCAATTGTAAGTTTGCCTAGATATATGCAACATTGTGCAGGGCCTTTACTTGAGAAGGAATTGAAAGCCTTAGAGAAAATTAAAGTTAAGAGTGCTTTGTATATTTTAGGGGGAGCTAAACCTGAAGACAACATAAAACTTTTAAGAAAAAATAAAATTCTAGCTTGTGGTTTGTTTGGACAGATGTGTTTAATTGCTAAGAGATTTGAATTTGGAGCTCAGGAAAAATATCTTAAGAAAAATGTAAAAGATTTTGATAAAGTTGTTAAGATATTGGAAGGGAAGTTGAAAAATGTTGAAACTCCAATTGATTTTGCAGTTGAGGTTAATGGAAAGAGAGCTGAGTTGAACTTAGATGAATTTCCAAGCAAATATGAGATTTACGACATTGGTAAAAAAACGCAAGAACTTTTTGGAAAAAAAATTAAAAAAGCAAAAGCTATTTACATGAAAGGACCTGCTGGTTTTTGTGGTGATAAGAGGTTTTGCAATGGAACTGTTGCTTTGTTGAGGGCAATTTCAAAAAATAAAGGATTTTCTCTTCTCGGGGGAGGACATTTGAGTGATGCAATTAAAGTTTCAGGAATTTCAAATAACAAATTCGGGCATATAAGTTTGTCTGGTGGAGCTCTATTAAGTTATATTGCAGGAGATAAATTGCCGGGAATTGAGGCGTTGAGATGAAAAAATGAAACTAATTAAAGTTAAAAATTACAATGAGCTTTCTGAAAAAGCAAGTGATATTGTTATAAATGAAGTTTTAGAAAATTCAAAAGCTGTTTTAGGATTTGCAACAGGCGTAACACCATTAGGTCTTTACAAAAATTTGGTTGAGGCTTTCAAAAAAAGAAAAGTTGATTTTTCTGGAGTTAAAACTTTTAATCTCGATGAGTATTATCCTATTAAAAAAACTAGTAAGAACAGTTATCACTATTACATGCATAAGAATTTGTACGATAAAATCAATGTTAAAAAAGAAAATGTAAATTTATTTGATGGCGAAGCAAAAAACTCTAGAAAAGAATGTGAAAGGTACAAAAAAGAATTAAGCAAAGTGAAGATTGATTTACAGATCCTAGGTGTTGGTGTTAACGGGCATGTTGGTTACAATGAACCTGGTTCTACACTTAATTCAAAGACAAGACTGATTAATTTGAGCGAAGAAACAATAAAAAGCAAATTGAAACAGTTTAGAAACAAGAAAAATTTCCCTCTGCAGGCTCTTACTATAGGAATTAAAAATATAATGTCGGCTAAGAAACTTTTACTTCTTGCTTCTGGAAAAGAAAAGAAAGAGGCAATAAAACATTTGATTTATGGAAAGGTTAGCAGTGAGTGGCCTGTTAGTTTTTTAAGGAAACACAAAAACTTAACTGTGATTGTTGATTTTGATGTTTAGTTAACTTTAAAATTGCGAGGTTCTTGTTCTGTTTGTAAAGATAGTGTAAACATTTATAAACAGGTGTTAATTATAATTTACATATGTTAAAGATAATTAACGATTTAAGCCCTTTTCTTGAGGATTGTTACAGAGAGTTAGGAGTTAGAGAATATTCTAGAATTTTGAGAGTAAGCCCCCCTACTGCCTCTAAAATGTTAAAAGAATTTGAATTTGATGATTTACTTAAAAAAAGAGAAGAAAGAGGCTTTTTGCTGTTTAGAGCAAATAGGGAAAGTATTATTTTAAAGGATTTATCTAGAATGTATTGGAGGCTTAAATTGAGGAAAACAATTTATTATCTAAACTCCGAGTTACATGAACCAGCAATTATCTTGTTTGGCTCTTTATCAAAATTAGAGGTTAAATCAGACTCAGATATTGATTTGGCTATTTTTACTGATTTTAAAAATAGGCTTAATTTAGATAAATTTGAAAAGGATATAAAAAGAAAAATTCAAATTTTTAGATTTAAATCTTCCTCAGAAATAAATAGTAAAGAACTTAAAATAAACATTCTTAATGGTTATATAGTTCAAGGAGAGATAAAATAATGGATTGGCAGGAATGTAAATGGCAAAAATTTGTAAAAGAGATTAATGTGGATGAAAGTTTAATAAATTCTCTTATCAAGTCTAGCGAAAATAAACTTAAAACTAACAAAAGAGTTGAACTTGATGAAACTACTGCGTCTACAAAAGTTAGTATTGTTTACGAATCATTAAGAGAAGTATTAGAAGCATTGGCTGTGAAAAAAGGTTTTAAGATATATAATCATGAGTGTTTTTGCTCTTTTTTAAATGAGATATGTAAAGATAAAACGGCTTCTGCCAAGTTCGACAATTTTAGAAAGATAAGGAACCAGATAAATTATTATGGTAAGGATATTGATACAGAAGAAGCAACGATCATGATAAAGGATATGATTTTGTTAAGAAAAGATATATTAAATAAATACTGGGATTTGAAGGTAAGTAGAAGATGGTGAAACAAAATATTCTAGATGAGGCTTATGAAAAAGCGAAGACTTCTTTAGGCAAGTGCGCGACTGATAATGGGCTTTATGCTTCCTGCGGTGTAAAAGGATATGAGGGTGTTTGGAGCAGAGACAGCAATATAACTTTGATTGGTGCCAGCACTGATTCTCAACTTATTTTTAGAGAACAATGGAAGAAAAGCTTGGAAACTCTTAAGATACATCAGAGCAAACTTGGACAAATTCCAAATGCTGTTTTGAAGTTTGGAGCTGGAAAAAAACCAGAGGTTGATTACAAATCTATTGATTCTAGTTTATGGTTTGTTATTGGGCATTATATTTACAAGGAAAGATACAAAGATGCTGGTTTGTTTAAGAAACACAAAAATGCAATTAAGAAAGCTATTCTTTGGCTTAGATATAGAGATTTTGGAGAAAATTTAATGCTTGATCAGCTTCCTACCACTGACTGGCAAGATGCCTTTCCGCAAAAATACGGAGCAACGATTAGCACCCAGGCACTTTATTATAAAAC
The DNA here is from genome assembly GCA_964357045.1 of Candidatus Woesearchaeota archaeon. Classification (GTDB taxonomy): domain Archaea; phylum Nanobdellota; class Nanobdellia; order Pacearchaeales; family GW2011-AR1; genus CAYHJV01. The sequence goes on from CAYHJV010000072.1 coordinate 2,982, forward strand.
TTTGGAGTTGGAAGCAGATAAAAAGAGACTTGGCAAGTTGAAGAAAGTTGTTAATGAGTCTAAAGAAGATGGATTATGGAATGGAAAATTTTATTGGGCTTACCGATGGAAAAATCACAATAAGTATAAAGAAATAGGTGAGTGGTTTGATTCTTTCGGAAATTTAATAGCAATTTTATATGGACTTTCTGATAAAAAAATGTCTGAGAAAATTTTATCTTACATAAGAAAACACAGAATTAATAGGCCGTATCCTATGAAATCAATTTATCCGCCGATAAAAAAGGGAAGCCAATATTGGGAGGATTATTATTACGATGCAAAAGCCACTCCTAACCATTATCTTAACGGAGGAATTTGGCCTTACATTGGAGGGATTTATATCTTGGCCTTGATTAAAATGAAGAAGTTTAAAGAAGCCGAAAAGGAATTAAAGATTCTGGCTGAAGGAAATTTAAAGAGCCCTAATAATTTATTTCCAGAATGGATTAACCCAATCACAAAAGAAAGTCACGGTAATCTTCAAGCTTGGAGCGCTGGGACTTATATGTGGGCTTATAATTCTTTGAAGAAAAAGAGGGTTTTGTGAAAATTGGGATGATATCGCTCCACTTCGTTCCGCTTAATTGTGCTTCGCTTTTCCTCACTTTCCGACTCGTTATAAATTAAAACAAGTCTCGTCGAAAAGTTCGCTCACAATATTGGTATAATTTTTAGTCTAAATTCGCTGAAAAAAGTTAATTTGTAGATTATTGCGGGTTCATGTTAAAACTTTTCGCGAAGGTAACTTAAATTTATTAATGGCTGAGTGGTTTAATCAAAAAATCACAACACTTTTATATTAAGTTTTATTCCTATTTGTTATTAAACAAAAAAGGTGAAATATGGTTCAAGTTAAAAAAGACAAACTTTTGTTAAGGCCAGAAGATATAAAGCCTTCGTCCAATAAACTGGAGGTTATAGGTGTTTTGAATCCTGCTGCAGTTAGATTGCCAAACGGAAATGTTTTTCTTTATGTTAGAGTTATTGAGAGGCTAAAAAAGTTCAAGGATTCTGGAAGTTATTATTCTCCAAGATGTGTTGGTAAAGATAAATTTAAACTCAAGATAGATAGATTTTCAAAAGGTTTTGTTTTGGGTTCTGACGATTTTGGAATTGAATTCAAAAATAAGACTAAAAGATTAACTTTTATTTCACATTTAAGAAAAGTAATTTTAGACAAGGATGGTTTTAGGATTTTATCTATAGACAAGAGGCCCAGTTTTTATGGTTTAGGAAATGATGCAGAACTTGGTGTTGAAGATCCACGAATAACTGAAATCCATGGGAAGTATTATATGACTTATGTAGGATTGACTAGGAAAGAAAGTATTTCAACAAATTTGGCTGTTTG
>CAYHJV010000073.1:0-4342 GCA_964357045.1 Candidatus Woesearchaeota archaeon
TTAGTCCTCCATAGTCTACTTTTGAAATCCCGTCAACTTCATCAACTAGAATTATTTTGTTTTCTTTTGCCAAAGATCTTTGCTCCATTGCCGGCTTAAGAATTTCTTGGAGTTTTTGTTTGTTTCTTAGATCAGAAGCATTTAATTCAAAAATCTCTGAATTGGTTTCTTTTGATGCAACGTAAGCCAGAGTTGTTTTTCCAGTTCCCGGCGGGCCGTGGAGGATTATAGCTCTTTTTGGATTTCTTCCTACAGAACTTTTAGATAATTTATTTTCTACAAACTGCTTGACTTTTTGACCAGCCATCATTTGACCTTTAATTTCTTCAAAGTGGCTGGGTCTGTATTTCTCAGTCCACTGCTGGTCTTTTTTAGGTTTGATTGTCATTTTTAATCCTCAATGAAATCTTGGTTGTCATATAATTTTTGCTGTAGTTCTTCAACTTCTTTCTCAGAAATTGGGAACCACTCCACATATTCTTCTAATCTTTTGTTGTAATTTATTAAATAGTATTCTTCTCTTCGCTCTTTAAATTTTTTAAATTCATGTATCTTGAACTTTTTATAACCTTCATAATTATCTTTAAAATCTACATCAATTAACTTTTTTTCAAACTCCCCGTACAAGACGACTCTTATTCTATCAACAATAAAAGGTGGAGGGGTACCTTCGAAATCCATTTCATTTCACTATTCCGGCAAGAACGAAACTTGCCAAGAGAGCTTGAAGTTGTATGAATGGGTCGGATCCTTCAACAATTCTGAATTCTGTTTCACCGGTTTTTTCTGTAAGCTTGACTTTCAGCTCTGGTTCAATTGGCAAATTCCAAATTTCTTTTTGAATTGCCTTTATAACATATTGACCTGAGATGCTTTCTTTCAACATGATATCTAAAAGTTTCTCACGAGATTTTTGAAAGTCTCCCACCAGCGCGTAGTCTAAAACCACTTTGATATCTTTTGGTTTTGCGCTGGATATTATAGTTGAAACCAGCTCTTGAGTTATGGACGGCGAAACAGATGCTGTTGATTGGAGTATGTTTATGCATTTCCTGCAGTCTCCTTCACTCCCTTCGTAAATCATTTCCTTTGATTGAGGGCTTATTGTAAGTTTTTCTGATTCCACAATTTTGTCTATTACTTTATCTACATCTTTTTTTTCTAGAAGTCTAAACCTGAAAATTGCGCATCTTGATTGTATGGGGTCGATTACTTTGCTGGAATAGTTGCATGACAGAATAAATCTACAGGTGTTTGAATAATTTTCCATTGTTCTTCTTAGGGCCTGTTGTGCTTCCGGAGTTAAGGCATCTGCTTCATCAAGAAATATTACTTTGAATGGGACATCCCCAATAGATTTTGTTCTGGCGAAATTTTTCACTTTTTCTCTAACAACGTTAATACCTCTTTCATCACTTGCATTTAATTCTAGGTAATTATCTCGCCAGTTTTCCTTGAAAAGGGTTTTTACTACTATCAAAGCTAATGTAGATTTTCCTGTTCCTGGCGGGCCTGCAAAAAGTAAATGAGGAATATTTAAAGAGTTTGTCAGGGATTCAACTCTTTTAACAATGTCATCTTGGCCAACAACTTCAGAGAATTTTGACGGCCGGTATTTCTCAGTCCATATTTCTGATACCATCACATATTAGGCCTAAAATTGCTTATAAAGATTATTGTATTGAAATAGGAAATAAAGAAAATATTTATAGTTGATTACTTTTACCTGCTTCTAGCTCTCTTTAGCTTTCTTTTCTTCTTTTCTTTTCGCAGTTTTTTACGTTGCCACTTCCAACGCATTTGCCATCGTTTTTTCCAACGCCTTGAGCCTCGCTTCATGAAGGAGAAAAGAAAAAGTTAGTTTAAAAGTTCTTCGGTTAACTAAATCACATAAATATTTAAAATAGGGCTAGTTGTTTTTTTTAAATGTCTCTTAAATTAGAGGTAAAATTAGAATTTACGCCAAGTATAACTCATATTTCTGTGGAGGAAGCTTTGGAGTTTTTTCAATATTACGGGTCAAATCAAATGACTGTTTTAGATAGTAGATATACATCTTATATACTCAGAAAAATTAATTATGAAAGATTAATCATCAGCGACAGAGATATGATAAATAAAAAACCTTCTTTAAAAGTTGAGTAAGATTTAAAAATGAAAAAGTCTATATTATTCTTATGAATAAAAAAGGGATGAATTCGCCAATAGCCGTGGTTTTTAAAGATGGGCAAGGGTTTTATACGTGGAAATATAAAAACAAAATTGACCCTAAAGAACCGATTACTAGTGTGGTAGATAAACCTAATGTTTCTCCTTCTTATGCTGAGACATATTGCCAAGACAAAAATTCTAGAATAGTAGGCAAGCCAAATGGAATTGAGGGAAGGATTATTTCAGGAAATGCTTCCAATGAGCTAGCTCAAATAATGAGTAGAAATTATAGTTTCAGAAAAGGAAATTAATTTTTTTGTAATGTTTTGGGTGTATCATTTTTTAATAAATATTTGGGAGTTTTTATTTTTTATCTTTTTCTAAAGCGGGAAGTAATTCAAGTTTTAAATATTCTTTAAATGATAAGATTTCTGTGCTTCTGATGTGAAATTTAGATTTTATTTCATCAAGCAATTCCAGTAATTTTGTCCTGCTTTCAATTTCTATGTCTATCTCAAAATCATAATCACTTATTGTTTTGTCATAATAGATTATGTTTGGGTGTTGGTTGGCGAATTCGAATAGTTTGTCATAGTTTTCAAAATCATTTAATACCATATTCACTTTATAATATTCGTAACCTATTTTTGATAGGTTTAAATTGACTCTATAACCCTGTATCACTTTTTTCTTTTCAAGGTTTTTTATTCTAAATGCTATTGTTCTTGGAGGGATTTTTAGCCTTTCTGAAATTTCTATTAAAGGGATTCTGGCATTTTTGGATAGTAGTTCTAGTATTTTTAAATCAGTTTCATTGTAGTCAACTTTTTTCTTTTCACCAACAAATTCATATGTTTCAGGTGTTTTTGTGTCATGCAAATACTTTCTTTTGAAATGATAAACGCTCGGAAAAACATCAACTCTTTCATTCCAAATGTATTTTCTGAATTTTTTCTTAAATTCAAACCAGAAATCATCGAACTCGTAGATGTCTTTTACTGAAATAAATATGCCCAAATCATAAATTGTCTCTATTCTTGATACCACACCCACTCTTCCATCTTTTTTTAGCCAGTTAATTATTTCTTCTTCTTTTTCGCCGGTAGTATTGAAGAATTTTAAATAAGACCTAAAGTGGAAATATCCTAATTTTGACGTGTCTATAACGGGATAATACCCTAATATAGCCCCTTCTTTCTCAAGTCTTTTTATTGTATAATTGACTGTATTTTTGTTCATCCTTATTTTCTTTCCTATTTCAGAATTACTCTGCCTAGAGTTTTTATCCAACTCATACAAGAGCTTTCTGTCTTTGAGATTTAATTTGATAGTTTCTGCCATTTTAGTATAAAAGTTATATATAATTTATAAATATTGCGTTTTGAACAAAAATTAGGTCAGAATATTAATATATAAGTGTTACCTTTATGCAATAAGTAAAAAGGTTCAGTTTACCTGAATCATCATAAAATAAATACAATATGGAACCAGATGAATACGTTTTTGGGAAAAATAAATACAAGAGAACACTGTCGGACGAATTAGGTTTTAGTCTTTTATGTCTTAGTGCGGCAATCTCTGTATCTTTTCTGGCTTTCGGAGTCGCTCTTAGATATCCCAAATTTGCTAAATCTAGTGAAGTTACTTGTATCAATGGAAACAGAATCACTTATTTTGAGAATCTCCCTTTGCAATGTCCTTACGAAGGAATTTTTAAAATAGATTCTAGTGGAAATTATTTTGAGAGCTTTTTTGATGAAAGTAAGGATGGAAGTGTAGATGGATATTGTAAAAGAGAAGTAGGTGGCATTTCTAATTTTTGGAGGAAAGACCTTGGCGATTCTCTTGAAGTTGATTTGAAATATAAAGACTTTAAAAGTGAATTTCTGAAAACTGAACCTAAAAAAAAATCTTTGGTAATATTAGAACAATTAAATTAGGTGACGATTTATTTTTCATTTCACCGTATCAGAATTCACTAAATTCTTTATGTCTTCAACACACTGTGGGTTCAATAAAGTCATAAGGCCTTGTGGCTCTTCGTGATTTATAATGTTCTTCAAAATACGTCTCATGATTTTTCCAGAACGGGTTTTTGGCAGATCATTTACAAAATAAATTTTCGCAGGACGGGCTGTTGGCCGAAGTGTGGCATCAACGTGTGTTTTTAATTCTTTTTCTAAAGATTCAA
>CAYHJV010000074.1:0-4320 GCA_964357045.1 Candidatus Woesearchaeota archaeon
ATTACAATTCTTCTTTCCATTTTTATTTAACCTCCTGTTATTTTAATATACTGAAAATTAACAACCCTGCAAGAAGCAAGATTGTTACTACGCTTAACCACGATATTTTCTTTTTTTCATGGCTACCGTACAATTGTTTCCCTGAATGCTCTTTATGACAACAATCCATTTTTAATTTAATTAAAATGCTAAAGGAAAAAATAAAAAATAAAAATTCCTTTTAGCATCCACCGACCATGCCTCCGCTGCTTGTAGTTGCTTGACCTTTTTCAGCTCCTCTGTAAAGGTTTGAAGCTAGGTTTATGTAGTTTGTAGAATCAACTCCCTTAGCCTTCAACGCTTGGGCTTTTTGTTCATGAACTCCTGGAAAGAATAAAACTTTCCATTTTCCAAGCTCTGAAAGAATTTCTGCATCAGTCATTTCTGGATGATTTATTAATAAATACTTAGCCAATCCTCTCATTGCGTAGCTATGAGCACATCCGCAAGCCCTTTGACCGTTGCTGAAAATAAGTGCCTGAGCACCACAACAATACTCACATGAAATTGAACTGCCTATTGTTATGTATCTCTTCATTTGAGCATCACTAAGTGTTTCATCTTCATAAGCAGTCAACTTTTGAATTGTCGCCTCAGTAGATTGGGCATTGTTAGTAGAAACATCGTCATACTTAACGCTAAGTTCTTCCCCATATACTTCTGGAATTCCAGAAGGGAGAATTTTTGATGCAGAAACAATACCCGCTGTTTCTGCCGCAATTGCATTGCCAGTTGTACTTACAGACCCAAAGTCTCTTCCTAAATTGTATACTAACAGTAAAGCAAGAACAGCTACAAGAGCAATTTGTACTACAAACTCGTAGTCGGTTTTTTTGCCTCCTTTCACTTCATTGGTTTTTTCTGTTTCCATGAAAGATAGAGAAATAGAATCTATATAACCGCTTTGGAGAAACTAGTTTCACAAGCTTTTTATTAAGAAAAAATAATCTCAGACAAAAAAATCCAAAACGAAAAATCCAAAAATTAAAATGGTGCCAATGATGGCGGTCCAAATAACCCTTTTTGTTTCTTTCCAAACATCAACTTCTCCCTTAAATTTCCGTGCAAAAACAAAACTTAGTATTAAAAATAACAGCATCGCCACTAAACTTTTAGTAACCCAATGATGCCCTGTTATTCCTGCCAAAAAATCCTTAAATGGCTTAGACAATTCCGCAAAAATTGTAATAATTACTGTAACAATTATCATAATAATCGTCGATAAACTCATAGCTTTTAGATTTTTCATGCTCCAGCCTCCAATGCAGTTCTAGCTCCTGTTGAAATAAGATAACCCATTCCAGCCATTAACACCCCTATTAAAAAAATAACACCACATAAAGCAAGCACCGCTTTCCTAATATTTTTATCTTTCGATATTTGTTTTTCATACTTCTTGATTATGCCAAAAACTAATAAAGATAAGAAAGGCAGAAACAAAAATACGTGTTCTTTAGTCTCAGTAAAAATACTATGTGCCCATGGCTGAGGGCCTTCTTTAATTATGGGTTTTACATTTTCCCCATAATACTCAACGTAATAATAACCCCCAGCAATCCAAGAAACAAAAAATAATATCACACCAATCAACGCAGCAATCTTAGCCCTCTTTATTGTGGATGGAATAGGATTTAACATTTCAACAAAAACCCAGACAAAAGAAATTATTCCTGCCTCTCCTAAAAATGCGTGGATGCCAACGAGCGGATGAACCATATTTACCTCTTTTTGTTAATAGCAACTACCAAAAATGGATTTATATACTTTTTCAAGATCTAAAGATTAATCTTATAAACTTAATCTTTTTAATGTACTAATGGAGAACAAACAAGTTGGCTGGCTTATCATTGGAATTGCAGTTGTAATGATAATTATAGTTCTGGTTTTCAATGTTGCTTTAAAAAAGATCGTGGAAGCTAATTGCATCTTAGTTCACGGAGATACTACATCATGTCCAATGTTTGATACAATAAGAACTCAAACAGGAATAAGTCTAGCAATTGTAGGTGTTGTTATAATAATAGGTTTTGTTATTATGTTCTCAAGACCCAAAGAAAAAATAATTATAAAAAAGATTAAGGATAAAAAAAGGCAGTTGGACTTAAGTAATTTAGATAAAGATGAAAAGAAAATTGTTAATCTTCTTGTCTCTGAAGGAAAAGCTGTTTTCCAGGCAGACCTAATGGAGAAACTTGGAATTAGCAAGGTTAAGACAACAAGGCTTCTTGACAAACTTGAAGCAAAGCAAATTATTGAAAGAAAAAGAAGAGGTCTGACTAATATTGTTGTGTTGAAAGAATAAACAGATTTAAATATAAATTTTTCTTATCTCGATTATGCAAAAAATAAACGTCCACCTCATAGGAGAAGTCATCTCGACAAATGACAGCGAAGCTTTTTCATTATACAAAAAAAGCCGCTTCGGAGAACCTAAAGGAGAAAAAGTCCAATACACCTTATCCGAAGCAATTTATTTAATTGAAAAAGGAAAAATAGAGCTCTTTTCAAAAGGAAAAGAAATATCAAAAAAAGAAATTTTCCATAAGTTAAAAATAATTGACAAAAGAATCCAGTTGAAATATCCTGTCTTCAAGGATTTGAGGGACAGAGGTTATATTGTTAAAACAGCATTGAAATTTGGCGCTGATTTTAGAGTTTATGAAAAAGGAAAATCTCCCGGAAAAGAGCATGCAAAATGGGTTGTTTTCGTAGATCACGAATCAAAAAATCTCTCTTGGAGTGAATTTGCGGCTAAAAATCGTGTCGCCCATTCAACAAAAAAGAAGCTTTTATTAGCAATAGTGGATGAAGAAAGTGATGTTTCTTATTACGAAGTTGATTGGATAAGGCCTTAATTAATGTGATAATTCTTAAAAAGGAAATATTTAAATAAGTGAGCTCACTTACTAGGGGATGACTAATATAACTCTTTCAATTGATGATAACGTCTATAATAAAATGAAAAAATACTCTGAAATAAAGTGGAGTGAGTTTGTCAGAAAGATTATTGAAAAAAGAATTAATGAATTAGAATCAATTAATAGACATTCCAATAAAGAGAGTATAATGACTATGCTGGCCTCAGAAGAAGTTCTTAAAAAAGATTGGAATAATGAGCTAGATGAAAGGTGGAATGATGTTTGATCAGAAGGATATAGTGTTAATTCACTTTCCTTATACAGATTTTTCAGTATCTAAAAAAAGACCAGCATTAATAATATCTAATGAAAAAGTAAATAAAATGCAGGATAGGATTTGTTGTTTAATAACGACCAGCCCCCATAAAGAAGATTTGGCTATTGAAAAAGATTTTTTTGAAGATGGAAAATTGCCTTTTAAGAGTTTTATAAAACCCCATAGAATTTTTACAATCCACGAAGGTATCATTATAAAGAAACTTTGTACAATTAAAAATGAACTCTACGCGAAAGTAGTTGAAAAAATCAATGAAGTTATTAAGAGTTCTAAATCACAAAAATCTTTATAACCATTAATCTCTTTGTTTTCACATGCCTGCTCGAGACGCATTAAAAATTAAAGAAAATATAATTTCTGCAATAAGAATTAGAGGCCCTATCCTCCCAGTCCATATTGCAAAAGAAGCCGGCCTAAGCATTTTATTCGCAGGAGCATTCCTTTCAGAGCTGGTAGCCGAAAAAAAACTCAGAATAAGTCACATGAAAGTAGGAGGCTCACCTATCTATTACCTCCCGGAACAAGAACCTCAGCTTGAAAAATTTTCAGACCATTTAAACAGCAAAGAAAAAGATGCTTTCTTTTTGCTCAAGGAAAAAAAGTTTCTCTTAGACCGGGAGCAGCATCCAGCAATAAGGGTTGCATTGAGAGCAATAAAAGATTTTGCTGCACCTTTTGAAAGACAAGATTCATTATATTGGAAATATTATACGACTCCAGAAAATGAATTTGTCTTCGAAGAAAAAGAGGTAATAAAAAAACCTGAAAAAGAACCCGTGACAATAATTCATACAATAACTTCTCCACCTACTATTGAATCCAGTCAGTTGATCCCAATAAAACAAACAACAATTGAACCGCGTGAATTGGAACAAAAGGAGTTAGGCATTTTCGATTCTGAAAAAGAAATAAAAGAGGTAATAAAAAAAGAAAAGACGAAGAAAATCAAGATTACAAAACCCAAAAAACACCAGACTCTCAGTCCAAAAAAGGACGATAAATTCTTCGACAAAGTTAAAGAATTCTTGTCCAAAAAAGGTATGGAGATTTCAGATATTAAAAGTTTCAGCAAAAACGAACTAGTTT
>CAYHJV010000075.1:0-4309 GCA_964357045.1 Candidatus Woesearchaeota archaeon
TTCAATAGTCACTGGTGGAACAGATATTATAGTTAAAGTAAGGGTGAAAGATGTTAGTGAATTAAATGAATTTGTTATAAAGAAATTAAGGAGCATTGATGGTGTAGATAAAACCCAAACTTTGATTGTTTTAGAGGAATTTTAAAATGTCAAACAAAAAAAAAGGTGTTTACATAAAAAAAATTGTTGATGTTGGAACTTACAAAGTTTGGCTCGTTGATGGTGAATATATAAGAAAAAACATTTGCGAAGATTTTGTTAACAAAGGCCAGCATTACCACTTCAAGTTTATACCAAAGCACGAATTCTGGATAAGCAAAGGAACTGCAAAAAAAGAACAGGAATATTATGTGGAACATTTGATAGTTGAGTATAGATTAATGAAGAAAGGAATTTCCTTCGAAGAAGCTTTTAAAAAAGCTGCAGTTGCGGAAAAAAAAGAGAGAAAGAGAAGTAAAAAGGTAAAAAAATTAGCAAAAATAAAAAATCATGAAGAATTGGTAAAAAGAGTTCACAAAAAATTAATAAAAAAATACAGTGAAAAAATCCGCGTATGGTTAACTAACGGAGAACTAGTAAGAGATATTTTTGACACAGATTTCGCCGGAGGAAGCCACAACAAAGTCGACAATTATGTACCCAAAAATGAAATATGGCTCGATGACGACATGTCTGAACATGAAAGAAAATTTATATTGCTTCATGAGCTCAATGAAAGATTCTTGATGTCTAAAGGTTTAAAATATCGCCTGGCCCACATAAAAGCCACAAAAATTGAAGACCACTACCGACATCATAAATCAAAAATAGATTCAGCAATAAAAAAAGAATTAAAGAGACAAGTTTAAAATTAAGGTGTTAATCTCCCAGGATCTCTAGGAAACAAAACAGCCTCTCTTATGTTTTCAAGACCAAGAAGCATCATAGTTATTCTCTCTATGCCTAGCGCAAATCCTCCGTGAGGAGGAACCCCGTATCTAAAAAATTTAGTAAACCACTCTACAGATTTTGGAGAGATTCCTTTCTCTTTAACATTTTTCATTAATTTATTATAACGATGTTCTCTTTGGCCTCCAGAAGACATTTCCATTCCCTTATAATAAAGATCAGTGCTTCCAGCATAGTCTTCGCATTCATCCCAATAAACATAAAACGGTTTTTTTGCAAAAGGGAATTTATTAACAAAATAAAATTCTATTCCAGGATATTTTTTCTCTACGTAATTCCAAAGTAATTTTTCAGCATCTGCATCCAAATCATCTCCATCTTTAACCTTTTTTCCCATTTTTTTAAGAATGTTATAAACTTCTGAAAAATTAATTTCAGGGAAAGGTGTTTTTGGAACTTTTAATTTAACTCCTAAAATTTCTAATTCTTTTTTACATTCTTTATTTACCTTTTCAAAGGCAGAAATTATGACTTGTTCTTCAACTCTCATAACATCCCTTTCAGATTCTATAAAGGCTACTTCAACAGCGCATGTCCTATGTTCAGTTAAATGTTTTATAGTATTGCTTTTTTCTGCTCTCCAACTAGGACCAATATCATAAAGCTTCTCTATTCCTCCTGCTATAGTTAGCTGTCTGTGCAACTGGGGGTCCTGTCTTAAATAAGCATTACCACCAAAATATTTCACTTCAAATGCCTCACTACCTGATTCAGATGCTACTCCCATTAAAGAAGGGGTAAAAACCTGTAAAAATCCGGCCTTATTAAGATAATCCTGCATTCCTTCTATTAGCTTGGCCTGCACTTTAAAAATAGAATGAGACCTCTGTGTTCTCAAGCTCAAAGACCTCCAATCTAACCTATTAGGCAAATCTGAACTGACAGCTTTCTCATTAACATGAATTGGTAAATTTTCTGCTTTGTTCAAAATTTTTAAATCAGAAACTTCAATTTCAACATCATTTCTGGCAAACTCTGCCTTAACATTTGCTTTTTTTACTTTCCCAGAAATTTCTACAACACTTTCCAAACTTAAATCTGAAATACGCCCCACCAAACCTTTCTCTTTAATTACACATTGAACAATTCCCGTAGAATCTCTCAACAAAACAAAAACCATACCAGATAACTTACGAATCTCATAAGCCCACCCTTTGAGCATAACATCTTCACCGGCTTTTAATTCATTGACATAAGAGCGTTCCATAAATATTAAAAATATATTTAATATTTAAACCTTCTTTCATATGTTTTATGGTCCATCCACTCAAGAATTATAGAAAGAACAGCTATTTTGCTATTTTTTATTGTATAAATAAACCTCCAAGCATCAGGCAGATTATATTTCCAAATATTCGTGAGCAATCCATACCTTTTAATGTATTCTCTTGGAACTAAATGTTTAGGGATTTGAATTCCACAAAAAGCATCATTTTCAAGACTTTCAAATGCTCTTTCAAGGTGCATCTTAAATTTTTTATCACTTATTTTATTAAACTCCTCTTCTAGTTTTTCATCACCAAATACCACTTCACTTTTCATCTTTCCTCCAGAAAAGATGTTTTTTCTTAAGATATTTTGCGACACCTTCTGGATTCCATATCCATGCAATTTTACCCTCTCTGTCTACAGCGATTTTCCCAGAATAAAGCAAATAATCAATTATTACGGAAAAAGTTTGATACATCATTTTTTTTGGCAATCTATCCCAAAGTTGCTTCTTAGTATAAGTCCCGCTAGTATCATAAATTAATTTTTCTACCATCAGAACAGTATCCAGCCGAGGATAGTGTAATATTTTTTTTATGTCCATTTTCAGATATATAAGTATATATAACCTGTATTTATAAATTTTTCTGCTTAGAGACTTTTAAATTTGTAAAAATAGAAATATTTAAAAGATAGGAGGGATTGAATAAAATATGTTCGAAAAGTATAAGGCAAAGAGGGAATTACAAGAAAGAGTCTCTGGGTTTACTCCATCAAAAAAAATAGAATATCTTGAAAAAACCTTATCAAAGAAAAAAATGTTGGCTCCAAGTACTCGTGATGCAGCTTATTCTTTATTAGGTGATGCTTACAATGAAATTGGGAAAAAAAGATTTATTGAATCTAAAGGTGAAAGAAACACGGATTTAGTTGAAGCGGCAAAAGCTTATGTTAAAGCTGGAAAATTTTTCAAAGCAGAAAATATGATTGATTCAGTATATAATACTGAAAAAAAGACACTAAGTTATTATCCTTTTACTGAATTCCCCAAGGGAGCTATTGGAATTAGTGGAAATAGTGAAGAAGGCCAAGAAATATACAATTTAGTAAACAAAGCGAAAAGAAATAGAGAAAAAAGAGGAAATTTAGCAACTCGTGTTTCAGCTTTCATTTTTCTTTTAGCTGGACTTTTTCTTATGGCTATTCCTGACTTTTCACCGACACTAACAGGAAATTTTTTAGGAGCTTCTGGCAATAGTGCAGATATTTCTTTTTTTATTGCCTTGGCTCTAATAATTCTCGGGGGATTTCTTTTGTTTAAAAGTTTAAAGAATTAATATACTACTTCACAAACTTCCTAATAATTTCCATAGCTATTTTTCCGTCTACCTTACCCTTAAGTTCTTTCATGACCAAACCCATATAAGCATTCTCTGACAAGCCTGGTTTGCTCTTAATAATTTTATGAATCTTTTCCTCAATTTGGCCGTGATCTACTTTTTCAATCTTAACAGCTTCCGCGATAGTTTTACCATTGGCTAAATCACCCAAAATATTTTTAACATCACCCTCCAAAATTTTCCCCTTTGAAACCATTAACAAAACATCTCCATAATTATCTTCCAAAACCTCCTCAACTCCTTCAACTGAAATTTCCTTTCTCGCGGCAATATCTTTGGGAAAAACAAGAATCATTTTAGCAACTAAATTTGGATTATTAGTTAACTGTACAAGTTCTTTGAACAATTCCAATTTATTTTGTTTGAAAAGCAATTGAATGTATTCTTCTTTCAATCCGACTTTTCTTAATTCCTCTTTTGAATCACTTATTAGACCAGGAAGGGTTTTCTTAGATTCATTAATAAAATCATGTGAAATTTTTAACAGTGGCAAATCCGTTTCAGGATACATACGAGCCGCCCCAGGTATAGGCCTTAAAAATTCGGTTTCGGCGTTAGGCAAAACGTTTCTAACTTCGGATGAATTTTTTTCTCCCTCTTCAACAAATTTCAATTGTCTCTTGACTTCATTTTCAATAACTTTAATCATGATTTTCGGATCTTGGAACCCTTTAAGTTCTACCCTATGCGAACCCTCAATTGAAAGATTAATATCTTGCCTTATAGTTCCAATTCCTCTTTTGACTTTGCAG
>CAYHJV010000076.1:0-4306 GCA_964357045.1 Candidatus Woesearchaeota archaeon
TAGAATACTTTTCGGAAGTTTTGCAGCAGTCATCCCGCAGCCAATGTCATAGCCAACCCAGGAAGGAACAAGATAATCTTTCGTCGCGAGAACAGCGCCGATGGGAGCAACATAACCGACATGCGCATCAGGCATTAGCGCTGCTTTAACGACGTAAGGCTCTGAATAGCAGTCTTTGAACTGTTCAAGGGTTTTCTCATCCGGGTCCAGTGCGAAGTTTGTGATTTGTTTGGCTTGTTTTTTCGTGTTTGCCATAATTAAAGAAATCAGCAGAAGTTTAATAAGGTTATGGGAATTATCTGTTTAGAGATTTCAATTGATACTTAGAATTATATTTTTTGTCCAAATCTATTTCTATTAAAGAACAATGTGAAATATATAATTTGAATATTGAGTCATGTAAAGACATTCCCAACAAGTCTCCTAAAAGTATCTTCAAAAAAGCTCCGTGTGAGACAATTAAGATTGTTTCATTTGAATCTACATATTTTTCTGTCAATTCTTTAAAGAATTTTCTTGTCCTCTCTCTTACTTCTATCAAATTTTCTCCATTTGGTGCCTTTCTCGTCTCAAATGTTCCGGATAATTCTGCCCAATCAAAATTTTTGTGACTTTTTCCCACAAAATCTCCGTTATCTTTTTCTCTAATTAAAGAAATGTATTCAGCTGGAACATTTATTTCCTTTAAGATCTCCTCTGTGGTAACTTTGCATCTTGCAACATCACTGGAAATAATCTTTGAGATATTTTCTTTCTTCAGTTTCTCGATAAGATCTCTTATTTGCTCAAATCCTTTTTTATTTATATTTCCGTGTTCTTTCCCTTGTACAACTCCATCCACATTCTCTTTTGTCTCTCCGTGTCTTGTGATTAATATTTTTGCCATTTTTTAATCGGGTTTAGATTTGATTATTTGCCAAATCACTTCCCCCTTTTAATGCTGCTTGGGCTACTTCAATATATCTTTTTTCTAATCGTGGATCTTCTGCTATAGACTCTAGCGTTTCTACTGAATCATTTTTATTTCGAGCAACAACTCTCAGCAAGTATCCGTAGCCTTCTTCCTTTAATTGCCCTGTCCCAAAATGATGCAAAACTTCTTGACTACATAGAGGACTACAAACTATTGAACCTATTATAGCCCATTCTGAAGAACCTTTATATTTCTTAGCTAATACATCGAAAAGATTTTTTTGAGAAGAATCACTCGCACCCCAAATCAATGCTACACTTATTAGCGAATCATTGGAAGAAATTCTAGCTCTTGTATTTTCAGTAGTTTTGGGATTATAGGCTAACCTAAAATTTTCTTCCCAATATGAGCCCATAATGTTTCCAGCTATTTTTATGACATCTTCCCATACTATCCTTGAAACATTTTCGATAGTTTTCCTTGACTCTTCAAAAAATTCTCTTAGAGGTTTTGGAGAAGGATATCCTAATGTTTGTAAGCTATCCATTGTTTTATCGTCTAATAATGTCAATCCCCTATCTGAATTTCCTTTATTAATTTTTAAGATGTCTGATCTAAGAGTCATAGAGAAACTAATTGCTTCCAAACTATTTAAGAATTCTCTTTCATCAATTTTTCCACCATCTAATAATCTCTGTAATCCTTGTTTTATCTTTGGAATGTAAGGTTGTGATTCTGTTTCTCCTCTAATTTTATTATTTAACCTATCGTTCCAATAAACAAATAAAAAGTCCCTTGATCCTCCTGGACAATATTTTACATTAACGGCTTCGCCCCTCATTCTCTGCCTGAAATATTGATTGAAATACAATCTGTTAAAAATTATATTGCGTAATTCTCTTTCAACAGAATCAAAATGTTGTTTTTTTCCTTCTATCTCCTTAAGAACTTCTTTATCTCCAGCCAAGAATCTAGTTTCCAAGACTTGGTTGCCTTCTACCAAACTTTTAGCAAGATAAACATCTATCTCTTTATAGGCAGTCCAAGGAGGGACATCTACTTTCGAAAAATCAAATCTACCCCATCTTTCTTTTAATAAATGTTTAAATCTTTCAGATTGTGGATTTTTCTCTCTTTCTGCTATAAATATATCTGCATCAGAATCTCCACCTATTAATTCAATCCTTCCGGGAGATCCATAAGCAAAAATTGCAATTCCGGGAGTCTCGGTAGAGGAGTATACTTCCATTGCAGTCATCTCATAAACTCCCTTAACTATTCTATCAAAATTTCTTGTTTCTTCAATCACTCTATTAAATCCTTCATGAGATAATCTTAGTAAGAGATTTTTTTCCATTTTATAATTTTAATTTTGATTTTATTTCTTCAAAAACTTCGTCTTCCTTCTTGTTTGTAGAATCTATTAAATACAGTTCTGGATGTTGTTTTGCCAATTCTAAATAAAGCATCCTTCTTTTTGTTATTTCTTCTATTGTTTCGTGTATAGATGGCAACCCATATAAATTGTTCTTCAGCCTTCTTTCGTCAACTCTCTTTCTTGAAACTTGAGGAGTAGAGAGAATTATTACTCCTTCTTCAGGTCTTATTGCTCCCTCTTCTAAGTTTATTCTAATAATTTCCAGAGTAGTTAAATTTTTATTAGATTGATATACTCCACTTGTGTATAGACTCCTGTCGAAAATAAGGTAATCAATTTTTCCGATTAAAGGGATAAAGTGCGTTCTATGAGTTTCTGCTCTAGCTCTTGCGATATCTACTACCATTTCATGTGTGAAGTTTTGATTTGTTCCAGAATTATGCCATTCAATAATTTTTCTTTTGAAAGGTTCATACTGCTTCTCATTAACAGATACATAAGAATAATCCCTAATACTTAGTAAATTGCATATTTTTTGTGCTTGGACTGTTTTTCCAGCTCCTGTTATTCCTTCTAGACATAGCACTCTTGTCATAAAAAAACACACTATTTTCTTTTTATATACCTTCTCTTTTCATTCCCTCATGAATTTTATTGCCTTGTGCGCAAAAATGAAAGGAAGTGTGACGACAAGCCCGAGAATCATAATGAAGAGCCCGAAGTAGTCCTCTTTTACTGGATGCGGATGCATATTGGTGATGAAAGATTTTTGCCTTTAAAAGATTTCTGTTATTTAAGATAGGAAATACATTCATCAAGTAATTTTTTGAAATTTTTTTCTTTTTTCCATTGTTTTTCTATGAATTCCCTTAATTCCCTGTGTTTGGGATATCCTTCATCATATACAATTAAAAGATCTTTGAATTCCAAATTTAAAAGGACCGTTAGGGCTTCCTTCAAATCTTTGGTTTTTTCATTACCTATTTCTTTCTCAACATACGCCCAATCGGTATTATGAAAATGAATATGCATCAGTTCGTGCCCGCAGGTCTTCATTGCATTGGGGATTCCAGCAAAAAAATTCATGAAAAAATGAGGAGTATCACTCAGGTCTGGATTGTACGGGCAACGGGAGGTTGTTGTTAAAAAAGCCATTATTTTTTGGGCGGGAAATTTTTTTCCTGTCATCTTTTCAAGTCTTTTAAAGTATTCCGTTTCAATCTTGTTCCAAGCCTCTATAAAGGACTTTACGACTACCTTCATTAAATCAGATTCATAAATATGGGAATAATGTTGCTCCAATTTTCCCTTGATTTCATCAAATTCCTTGCCCCTGCACATTTCCAGCACTTTTGGATTTATTTTTTCCCTGAAATCTATCCCAAAAGAACCCTCGCGGTTACAGGTGCTCCAAATATTATACAAATCCCTGTCCTTGTTAAAAGTAATTTCTACTACGCTCATCTTATTAATTGGTATTTATCCCTTTTATTTCTTTTTCAGGATCAAAAACTGTCCAGAATAAGGGACATCCTCCTGAACAGGGTTCCGAGCAAAATCCCTCATCACATTTTTTGGATGCGTTTCTTTGCATTTTTGTTCTAAAAGATAATGGAATTCCTTCATTATATGATTTAATAAATTCTTCCCGGGACATGACTTTGCCATTTGTGAAAATATTAAATAAGGGGAATCCCGCCATATGCGTGCAGGGAGTTATATCCCCATTGTAATCAATTACAAAATTTCTCCCGTGAGTCAGCTGACAGGGACCCCTGCTTATGATTTTTCTTTGTTTGAATTCTTCTCTTATTTCCCTATCAAAAAAACAAAATGGAATGGGCGTCACTAATCTGATCTTTTTTCCCTTTGATTTTGCATAAAGATAAGCTCTTTCAAATGATTTTGCAGCAGAAAATGGATTTAAAATATATTTTTTATTTTGTACATCTGTTAAACAGGGACAACAAATATTAAATGAGATAGAAGAAATCGGTTTGTTGGAGAGCGAGTCT
>CAYHJV010000077.1:0-4034 GCA_964357045.1 Candidatus Woesearchaeota archaeon
ACCAGCAGTTTCAAAATTCAAAAGAAAAACAAAAACAAACAAAAAGACAAACATAATGTACACTTGCGCCGTCTGTGGAAAATCAAAGTACAGGCAAGGCAGAAGAAATAAAAGAACAGGAAAACAACAACAGGAATAAAATGGCAATAGCAAAAAAGAAAAAAAAGTTTTTTGATGTGGAAATGCCCATACTTAGAAAAACGACGACTTTGTATGCTTTCACTCAAAAAGAGCTTGAGGGCAGAACAATCAAATATGACTTAACAAGATTGCTTAGAGGCAAAAATTCATTGATTTCTCTAAAAGTACAAGCAGATGGAGAGAACTTAACTTCAATTCCCGTAGAACTAAACATTCTACCATATTTCATAAGGAAAATGGTAAGAAAAGGAACTAATTATGTAGAAGATTCCTTCTCAACAAATTGCAAAGATTCTGTTATAAGAATAAAACCTTTTTTAGTAACCAGAAGAAAGGTTTCAAGAGCAGTCAGGAAAGCCTTAAGAGAAAAAGCTAAAGAGGAATTAATAGACTATGTAAAAAATCAAACAGTAGAAAAAATCTTTGAAGAAGTTTTAAAAAACACACTTCAAAAAACATTAAGTCTAAAACTCAAAAAAATCTACCCTCTTTCTCTCTGTGAAATAAGAGTTTTGAAGGTTGAGAATCCCCTTAAACAACAATAACTCTTTTAAAGCAACTATTTCTTTTAGATAATAGCCACTAAGTTTAAAGCGCGCCTCTGTAGCTCAGTGGTAGAGCGGCTGCCTTGTAAGCAGTAGGTCACGGGTTCAAATCCCGTCGGAGGCTTTTCATCACAACAATTCTTAAAAAATCTTAAGAAATAACCTTAAATATTCCAACTTCTTAGTAGAATTATGATAGATAGTAAGAAGGGAAACTCAATAAAAATAGTTTCTGCCATATTAGGTTCGTGTCTATTCTTGACTGCCCTTTACTTTCTGAACAATGAACAGCTGGTTCAAGCAACAATAACGGGAATGATTGGAATACTCCTTATATCCATTTCTTTCTTACCTTTCATAAAATCCCCCTAACCAACAATTTCCACTTTCCCATCGTCAACAAGAATTTTAGCAATTTCTTTTGGAAGATTTGCCATTTGCCCTTTCTCAAAACCACCCATCTTGCCCCCATCAAACCCCACAAACTCGGCAACGGATTCTTTAAAAACAACTAACTCATTTTCCTTTTTTGCCTCGCCATTAATCAAAGAATCAAGTTTTTTTTCTGAAGAATCGACCGACTTCATTAAATCCTCAAAAAGATCCTTTTCAAAAGGCATCATATTGTCAAAATCCTGTTTAGATATTCCAGTTTCAGAAGCAATTAAAACCAAATCGAGAATTTTTTTCCTGCGTCTGAGAAGCAGTTCTTTAAACAAAGTGATTGCGTTTTCAAGTTGTTTTTTAGTCTTAACTATAGCATCCGAAAAGTCATCGCTCTCTTTTGAAGCAACTCCCCTCTTATCCTTAAGATAACTCGAAACCTCATCTATAAAATTTTTGGGAAGCGGCTGCAGCTTTTCGGCATATCTCTCCTTCCTAGCAGCTTCATAAATGTCGTTGTAGGTAATCATAAAAAAAGCACTCGCAAGAACTTTTTAATCATTGTGCTAATTAAAACCATACTAATTATCAAACCCAACTTTATTCAATAAATCTTTCCCTAAAATTCGTCCCAAAAAACCAAGAGATGCTTCCTTTTCGTTGAATTTTCTTTCTCTTGGAATAGAATCATTGTAAAACAAAATAGGAACAGGGTCATCTGTGTGCTCTTTAAATTTACAAACAGTTGAATGGTTCCCTGTAACTAAAACCTTAATTTTATTCTGAGGAACAAAGCCTCTCAAAAACTTAAATAAAGTTTTATCTATATGTTCTAGCATCATTTTTTTCTCTATAGGTTTGTTGTCATGTCCTGCTATATCCGGCTCATTAATGTGAATATAAGAGTAATCAAAATCTTCGTGATTTTTTTTTATAGTTTTTATAGAAAAATCGCAGGCTTCTTTCAAGCCATTCCATAGATTTTCGTAAGAATCCAAACCCTTTAATTTAGGATAATCAAAACTAAAAACTTTCATTCCGCTGAGTTTTGAAAATCCCATCTCCAAAGGAAAATAAGAAACAGATAACCAATTTTTATACTGCTTAAGTTTTGGAGGTTCTATACCCATCCCCCTCAATAAAATATAATTTGCAGGCAGCAGCCCCCTCTTCCTTCTCTCTTTATTTACAGGATGATCTTCTAAAAGTTCGTGGGTTTTTTTTAAAAAATCGTTTAAAATATTTGCAGTGTAATGGGTGTTCTCTTCCTCATCCAAAGGCTGGCACATTTTTATATTAGTAACTTGATGAGTTTTTCCCTGAACATAAGTTGGGTCATTCGCCAAAACATTATCAGAAAATCCCCCTTTCAGAATAAGAACCGCCTGATGCTGAACAGTTGGCTGAAAAAAGAACTTGGGTGAAAGATTTATTTTATTTATATCCTTAGATAAAATTTCTATCTCTTTTCCAGTGAGTGTTCTACCAGCTCTTCTGTCTAACAAATTCCCTGCAGAAATAGAATCTATAGTTGCAAAATTCGCTCTTAAAGCCAAATCCCCTCTCGTCATCTCAAAACCAACGCCAACAGCCTCTAAATAACCTCTCGTGCTAAAAACCAAATTGTTGGAAAAAATAGATAACAATGATTCGTCAGATTCTGGAATAAATCTCTGTTTTACAGGATATAAAAGCCCCATCTCCCCCCTAGCAGCAAAAAAATCAATGTTAGGCATATCCGCCGCCTCTAAAGGAGTCATATCCATAAGCTGCTTATTAGGTAAATCACCAAGCCCATCAATTACAACAAAAATACCTTTCATTATAAAAACAATATCAAGAACTAATTTATAAAAATTTAGATGATAAAATAGCTAAATCTTTACCCTGTATGTGAATAATTTATCATAAGGAATAAACCAACTCACCGCTTCTTCTTTAGAAGCTTTTTCCCAAATCTTCCTAAAAAGTCTTATGGAGTTGCCATGAGCAGAAATAGCAATATTTACTTTATTTTTTTTAATGTACATTTTCAACCATTTAATAAAACTCTTTACTCTTTTCTCAACATCTTTAAATGATTCCCCTTTTGGAACCCTTACATTATAACCTCTGTGAATCTCTTCATATCCTTTTTCTCCGTATCTTTTAATAAAAGCTTCATGACTAGTTCCAGCCAAAACCCCATAGCTTCTCTCAATCATTCTATTATCAGTAATTATTTTCTTACATTCGGGATGATATTTTAGTACAGGTTTTAAAGTATCCTTAGACCTTTCAAGTCTTGTCTGAATTGCAACTTGAAACTTTTTATTTTTCAATTTTCTTGCAATTACCAAAGCATCCTTTCTCCCGCCTAAAGTCAAAGGAGGATCTTTCCATCCTGTAAAAATTCCCTTTTCATTAAAAGTAGTTCTTCCATGACGAAATAAATAAATTTTATACCTCTTTTTTGGCATGAAAGAAATAGTGTATCAAGATTTAAAAAAGTTGGTAAAAAGAAAAAACTTACTAATCTTCCTCTAATTCTTCTACTTCAAACTCAATGTTTTCCTCATCCTTAAGAGATCCTACAGAAATATGATACTTCTCAAATTTTTCTTTCTTTTTCTCTTCTAAAAATTTCTCAGTAATCTTATTGTCCTTGACAATTTCTACTTTAACAATTCGTTTGCCCCAAGGAGTTTCAATAAAGCCAAAGAGTTTTTTCTTTTTTATTTCAATAGGCCTTATAGAAATATCTTCCTGATCTTCATCATCCCCAATAGCAAGGATGTCATCCATTTTAACTTTCACCGGCCCAAAAGATTCTAAATCCTCTCTTGTTAAATGGATTTTTTTCTTGGAGGTCGCCGTCAAATCCCAAGTTTGATTATCAAAATCTTTCAAAGTTCCTTCCAAAAGTCTGAACTCATTAAAAGCTCTAGCTTTTCCTAAAAAGCTTCCAACAACTTCCTTGCTCTT
>CAYHJV010000078.1:0-3975 GCA_964357045.1 Candidatus Woesearchaeota archaeon
AAAAAGAGACCAAATACTGAAATGCTGAAAGCAGTCCTTCCAGTAATAATTATAGCTGCAGTAGTTATTGTCGCGGTTTTATTGTTGTCTCAAAACCCTCAAGAAGAAATAACCTCAAATGATTTCAAGACATTTAGTTCTATTTCTGAGTTAAAAGATTTCTTGAAAGAAAATCAAGAAGCAGGAGCATATTATGGTGGAATATTTAGGGACGGGGCTGTACTTGAATCTGCAGGAGCTCCAACATCAGGAGCTGCAGGGAGCACTACGTCAGCAGATGCACAAAAATCAAGTGCAGACGATTATTCAACAACTAATATTCAAGTTGAAGGAGTTGACGAGCCAGACATTGTAAAGAACGATGGAAAATACATATACGCTGTTTCAGGAAATAAAATCGTAATCGTAAATGCATTCCCCCCAGAAAACATGGAAATCCTAAGCGATATAAATGTAAGCAACGCTTTCGAAATTTTCATAAATGAGGATAAACTTATAGTCTTTTCAAATGATTATAGTCAATATTCTCGTACAATTATATCAATCTATGATGTAACCGACAGAGAAAATCCAGAGCTTGAAACAAAAGTAGATGTGGATGGAAACTATGTAAGCGCCAGAATGATTGGCGACTACGTTTATTTAATTGCTAATCAGTATACAGGCTACGATAATATAATCTTGCCTGCAGTCATGGTCGATGGGGTTAAAAGAGAAATGCCTGTAACGGACATAGCTTACTTCCCATACCCAGACACAAGTTACGTATTCACGAACATAGTAGCCCTTGATGTAAACAATGGAGATTATGAAAGTCAAACTTATCTAACAGGAGCAAGCTATAATGTCTATGTTTCAGAAGATAATATTTACTTAACTTACACAAAAACTCTAAGCTATGATACTTATTTCGAAGAAGCCGTTGAAAAAGTTTACATTCCATTACTCCCAAGCCAAGAAGCAGGTCAAGTAAGAGAGGTAATGGATTCAGATGATCAATTATATGAAAAGATGCAGAAAGTTTCAGAAATAGTTGTGGATTATTCAAATTCTCTGACAGGCCAGGAAAAACAAGATTTCGATGAACAATTGTTTGAAAAAATAGAAGAGTTTTCAGCAGAATTCCAGAAAAAAACAGAAAAAACAGTTGTGCATAAAATAAACGTTGACGGATTAGATATAGAATACATTGCAAACGGGGAAGTTCCAGGTCACATTCTCAACCAATTCTCAATGGATGAACACAAAAGCTATTTTAGAATCGCAACAACAACAGGGAATTCTTGGGGCGGAAGAAGCCAAAGCTTGAACCATATGTATGTTCTCGATTCAAATTTAAAAATAACTGGAAGTGTCGATGATTTAGCTGAAGGAGAAAGAATTTATTCAACAAGATTTATGGGGGACAGAGCTTACATGGTTACATTTAGAGAAGTTGATCCATTATTTGTAATAGATTTGTCAAATCCTGAAAACCCAGAAGTTTTGGGACAGCTTAAAGTCACAGGATTTTCATCTTATTTGCATCCTTATGATGAAAACCATGTTATTGGAATAGGCAAAGAGGCGTCAGAAGAAGGGCGTGTTCAAGGGCTCAAGATCGCCTTGTTCGATGTGTCAGATGTCTCAAACCCAATTGAGAAAGCAAAATACGAAGTCAAGGAGCAATGGTCTGACTCAAACGCGCTTTACGATCACAAAGCCTTCTTGTTCGACAAAGAGAGGGAACTTTTAGTGTTACCAGTTACATATTCAGAACCAGTAGGAGAAATCGGCAACGGCGCGGAAAGATTTTGGAACTACAATTACTGGCAAGGTGCCTTTGTCTTTAAGATTAATGAGAATGAAATTTCATTAAGAGGTAAAATAGACCATGAAGAAAACGCCACGGAAGATTACTACTATACAGCAGCTGTCCAGAGATCATTGTTCATGGACGATTTCCTTTATACGATATCCTCTAAAAAAATAAAGGCAAATTCACTTTTAGATTTGGCTGAAATTGACTCAGTTGATTTGCCCTATGAGGATTACGTTTATTACTGGAAAGGCGGTGGCGTTGGGATAATGGAATCTGAAGTTGCAGTTGCCGGAAGTGCTGAATCTTAAGAAGTTGAGTAAATCCAGTGTTTTTTAATTTTCACTAACATATATAAATGAAACTTTTTTCGTAGTAATTGCTAAAATCAAATGACAACAAAAAAACCAAATAAACTGGAATTCGTTTCACAAGACTTTGACGACCAGATTACTATAATAAATCCTCAGGATCGCGAAATTAGTGCGCACCCTAGGTCTGAAAGATATGTTGGAGCAATCAATATGTACGATAGAATGGCAAAAACATTAGGCATTAGAAATTATAATTGTAAAATTTATAATAGAATGCATTTTGGCGGGAAAGTAGGCGAGGAATCTTCTAAAGAACAATAGTTCTTTCTTCAAAATTTCTTAATTTTGTTTTATATTTTACTTCTTGGAAATCTTTAAATACAAGACCCAATACCTACTTTTGACATGAAAATGGAAATGAATTCTGAGTTAAAAACAGAACAAAAATTAGAATTAAAATTAAAACTCGAATTGGGTTATAATGCTGATTTTATGGTAAAAAATGTAAGTGATGGGCCTCATTTATTGTTTGTTGGACCTATTGATAAAAATAAGGGAAATATGAAAAGATTTCATAATATAGCTAAGCTGACTAATTCTCAACCCTCTGTTGACGAAGTCCGTTCATCAATATGGAATTATTATGTAGGAAGAAAACTTCAAAATACGGTATTAAGTTATAGAGTTTTTGACTTAAGCAATGTTCAAATTGATGGCGGTTATATTCAAGATAAATTTGACAGGGGTCTTCTCAACTCTTCAGACTACCAAGAAATAGAAGAATGGAAAGGCTTACCTTTTCCTAAGATTAAAATTTAATTCTTTTTCCAAGTTACACTACTCTGAACCTTTTGGAAATGAACCTTTCAAAAAGGTTTCCAAACCCATCCCTGCCCAGAAAGTTCCCAAACCCAACCTTTTTTCTTAAATAAAAACTTTTATATAGTTACACTACCTATCTAATTTTAAGCAAAAGAGGATGTAAATGGGGCAGTATAAGAGGTATATTTATCGTAATGGCAAGAAGTTTGGACCTTATTATTACAGCAATAAAAAGGTTGAGGGTAAAGTCATTTCTACTTATTTAGGAACGGATGAGCCTGAAACACCCTCAAAAAAATTCAAATTCAATCTGCCTCCAAACACAAGAAAAGTAGCGATTGTAACTCTTTCCATAATAAGCGTAGCTTTGCTTATTTATTTGATATTTATTTTTAAGTTATTCTCAACAGGAAATATCCCCAGAGAAATATCCGAATTGCCTGTCCCTACTGATGAAGGAGCTGAAATAATCACACAAGATAATATAACTAAAGATAATGCAACAGTTGTAGTAGTTCCTGCTAACTTGACTGAGATAAATATAACAAAGAATATTACTCCACCAAAGCTCATAGAATCCTCTCCAGGCGTTTTCATTAATACTATCCAAACATCTGCAATTATTAATCAACCGGTTCAGTGGATAAAAGAAGTTAAATTGGATAAACGGGGAGAAATAAAAATTCGTATCCCAGCACAGGCTGATAATATAATTATTTTTGAAATTCTTGGCAATGGGGAAAGGCGAGAATTAGCTGGTGAAAGAGCAAGAATTACAGGACAAGTCACTTCAAGCTCTGGCGGTGAAGAATCCTCAATAATAAAATTATTTAGAGAATTATTTAGATTTTTAACAGGTAAATTTGTTGATACGGCCGATGGTTCTGGGACTAAAGAAATTACAATCTTAGCGACGAGTTTACAATATGAAATTAGATACGAAACATCAGCCCCTTACACAATTGAGCAAGAAACAGATTCAGGAAAGAGAATAACAGTTTTAAGCCCTGAATCAATCTATTATGTAAATGTTTTTACATT
>CAYHJV010000079.1:0-3808 GCA_964357045.1 Candidatus Woesearchaeota archaeon
TAAATAATTCTATGCCCGGGTAGCTCAGCTGGTTAGAGCACATGGCTGTTAACTGATGGGAACCAAGGTTCCCCTTCACAACCCCTCCTTTGAGGAAGAACAGAAACCATGGGGTCGTAGGTTCAAATCCTACCTCGGGCGCTTGGATTTTATCCAAGAGACCTGACGGAATTTTTAATTCCAGTCTGGGCGTTTGGAATTTATCCAATAAATAAAACATGATGGAAAAAGAGAGACTCAAAAGAATCTTCATTCTTCTGTTAATTGTTATCTTAATAATTGTTGCAATTTTTCTTATGAAACATAACATATATAAAAAAGGCAATTTGATAACACAAGAAAACAAAGAATGCATTAATTATTCTAACAAATGCTTTTGTTTGGGAACACCCAAAGAGGTTACAGAATGTTTTGATAACGAGTGTGGGCCTACACAATATGAATGTGAAGGATGGGAAATTTGTTGGAAGATAGATGAAGTTGTGTGTAATTGAATATTTATATATTAAACTACAATTAAATTTATTAACCCCCTATAAATAAACTAATAATGACAATAGATTCACATTTGACTGTCGAAGAAATGTCCAAGCTTTCTGATAAAGTTAAAAGATGGTATTATGCTCCAAAATCAATTACTACAATAAAGGCTTTGAGAGGTAATGTTGAGGGAGTTACTCTAGAGGTGTCGCATTCTAATTACAAGCAGGGTTGGGTAACAACCGATAGCTATTCTATGTCTACACAGGTTAACGATACTGATTTAGAGGAACACAGATACTCTATAGAAATTAGAGATATGGAGCCGAAAAAAAAGTATACAGAAGGGAAAGAGATAATAAAAACAACTTTTGAAAAAGCATGGAAGAATTATCAAAGAAATGAAAAAAAATTTGAAAAACGAGATATTGCTCATGCAAGAAGTTTAGTTACCCAATAAAAAGTAACTTGTAGCCTAACCTTTCTTCTCCTTAAACCCCAATGCACAAGAATTAATGCAATACCTTTTTCCTGTTGGATTTGGGCCATCATTAAAAACATGCCCTAAATGCCCTCCGCATTTTGCACACAAAACTTCTGTTCTAGGCAAAATCATTTTAAAATCTTTTTCAAGTTTCACAGTTCCCGCTTTAGCCAAATCATAAAAACTAGGCCATCCCGTTCCAGAATCAAACTTATGCTCGCTCTTAAACAAAACATTTCCGCACGCAGCGCAAGTGTAAACTCCTTTTTTCTTGTTATGAAGTAACTTTCCCGTTCCAGGCATCTCTGTCCCTTCCTCAACTAAAATATGGCGCTGCTCTGGTGTTAATTTTTTCATAAATTCTTTTTTCATGATTTTGTTTTTAATTCACTCGCTCGCCTCCCATTAATAATTTTAGTTAGGAGGCTCGCTCAACTTTAATAGGTTATATATAGACACGTCTCGAGTTTAAAATCATTATCACTTTAATCAATTTTGCGAGTTTACGAGCACAATTAAGCGAAACGAAGTGGAGCGCCTTACTTCCCACCAAACAAATTCGTAACCTTACAAACCAAAGGATGTTTTTCAAAATATTTCTGATGATAATCTTCTGCTCTGAAAAACTTCCCTGCTTTGGCTATTTTAGTAACTATTTTCTTATTGATCATGCTTTGATATTTTTTTAAAGACTTCTCAGCAAGTTTTTTCTGCTCTTCATTATGGTAAAAAATAACGCTTCTGTATTGGCTTCCAACATCAGGCCCTTGTTTATGAAATTGAGTTGGATCATGGCTTCTGAAAAAAGCATCGACAAGTTTCTCATAACTTACTTTCTGAGGGTCAAATTTAACATGAACAACTTCTGCAAAACCAGATTCATCACTGCAAACTTGCTCATAAGTTGGATTTGGATATTTTTTCTCATTCCCTCCCATATAACCAACCTCTGTTTTTACAACGCCAGAGATTTTATTAAAAGCTTCTTCAACATGCCAAAAGCATCCTGCACCAAAAGTTGCTGATTCTAACTTACCTTTATTCATATTAAAACAAATAAGGTAAAGTTTTTAATTGTTGTCTAGCTAAAAGAGATATGACGAATGAATTTGAAAAGTTGTTTAAAGAAGATCAAAAACACACAAAACTTTGGGCAAAAAAGTATTCTAATAGTAAATACTTTAAAGTTAATGAAAGACTGAGAAAACAAGTTCAAACTCTTGTGAAAAAAGGTTTAGCTAAAACAGGAAGAGATTATTTTATCGCTTCGATTATTCTCCATCACGGTTTTAATATTAACACATCAAAAAAAGCTCTTCAATACGCTAAAAAAGCGGTTAAATTAGGCTCTAAAGAAAAATGGTTAATCGCTTCAGTTACAGACAGGCTTTTACAATTACAAGGCAAGCCACAAAGATTTGGAACACAATGGATTGAAACAAAAAAAGGCAAATGGGAATTCTACAAAGTTAATCCAAAAACAACTGACAGAGGAAGAGCCAAATACGGGCTTCCAAAATTAGAATATTTAAAAAACCCAAGTAATCAAAGACCAAAAATCCTCTTAGCAATGTCAGGTGGCGTAGATTCAAGCGTAGCTGCTTTATTATTAAAAAAACAAGGGTATGAAGTTCTTGGCGCATTCATGAAAAATTGGAGTACTGAAAAAGACGATTTAGGAGAGTGTTTATGGCAGGGAGAAAGAGAATATGCAATTAAAGTCGCTAAAATTCTGGGAATAAAATTAATAACACTAGATTTTGAAAAACAGTACAGAAAATTAGTTGTTGAAGAAATGTTTAAACTCTACAAAAAAGGGATAACCCCAAATCCTGACATTGATTGCAATAACAAAGTAAAATTTCCTTTATTAATCAAAGAAGCAAAAAAAATTGGCTGTAATCTTATTGCAACAGGCCATTATGCAAGAATAAAAAAATCAAAAGACAAATACGAACTCCTAAGAGCAAAAGACGAATCAAAAGACCAATCTTATTTTCTTTACAGATTAAGCCAAAAAGATTTGTCAAAAAGTTTATTTCCAATTGGAGCACTGACAAAGACCCAAATCAGAGAAATCGCTAGAAAAAACAAATTCCCAAACGCTGAAAAAAAAGGGACTGTTGGAATTTGTTTTATTGGAAAAGTAAACTTAAAGAAATTTCTGCAGAAGAAAATTCCTCCAAAACCAGGAGATATTTTAAATCCAGAAGGAAAAATTATTGGAAAACACGACGGAATCTATTACTACACAATAGGTCAAAGAATATGCCCAAGATACGGCTTAGACGTAAGTCGTGGGAAAGGAGAACAAAAAAAATGGTATGTAGCCCGTAAAAACCTCAAAAATAATGAAATAATCGCAGCTTCAGAGGGCCATGAATTAAACTTCAGACAGAATATTATAATAAAAAGTCCTCATTGGATATCTGAACAACCCCAAAAAAATAAACCTACAAAAGTTTTCTCACGGATAAGACAAGTTGGTGAACTTTTACAATCAACTCTAACTTATAATCAAAAAACAAAACATTTTGAAGTTAAATTAAAAAAACCAATTACAGGAGTTTCAGAAGGCCAAGCTGTTGTTCTTTACAAAGCCGAGAAGTGTTTAGGTGGAGGGGTTATTTCTTTCAATTAGATTTATAAAATATAAACTCTTTCTAAAAAAGAAGATGTTAACTCAAGACCCCGGAAAGAAGAAACTATACAAAATTTTGTTGGACATAGTGGTAATTTTAGCCATCATTTCTTTTATTAATTCATTATTCGAATTATTTGGAATAACAATCCCCATCCTAAGTTATATTGGACTATCTTTCGCAATTGGATTTATATTTTTCT
>CAYHJV010000080.1:0-3614 GCA_964357045.1 Candidatus Woesearchaeota archaeon
TCTTCTGTATTTCCAGAAAGTCCTATCTCATGCAAATCAGGAGTTTTTTTTAACTCTGTTTTTTTGGCTTGTGAGTAAACAATTACCCTTAAATCATCGTAATCTTCTTGTTTTATATCCTCAATTTTCTTGCTTACTTTTTTTGGAATTTTAATTTTTTTCTTTAATTCTTTATCGAGATTATCGGCCCAAATTTCGCTGACAACTATTCCATGTTTGTAGAACCTTACTGAAAAAATCTTCATAGGCGGGCACTCAACAACTGTTCCCGGGATCGCTATGTTCTTTCCCTTCGTCATAGAATCAGGCGTATTGTCTTTAACGCTTAAAGAAACCATTCCTGCTTTGTAACACAAGAATCCCTTAAGCCCTTTAGAATCATTTTTTTCCGGAATCGCACTCCAGTTAACACTAGGCAGAAACTTATCGGCCCTTTTTCTTGGCCAAAACTGCAAACTTCCCTTTCTTGGTGATTTTCTGGTCGACATTTGTCAATATATTTATTCTAACGGATAACATTTTACCTACCCTGGATGAATTAGTGAGAAAAAGTTGGTTTATAAAGATTTCCTTATAAAACATAGGAAAATTTTTAAAGGGGGAAAATTTTTGAAACTCCTATGGAATTTAATAAAAAACAAACAAGGTCTCTAATAGCTTTTTTTGGAGATTCTGATAGAAAAATTGATATGACAATTTCTATGTTCAGAAGGAAATATAGATGCAGCCCTATAAGGACGGATGTGATAGATGCTTTGGCTAAACAAGGAATTATTAGACTATCTGAATCTCAACCCTATAATTACGGGCAACAAAAAATAGATTTTATGATTGCTTATGAATCTACTGACGGGGATTTTTTGGAGATGAAAGAAATATTAAATGTAAGTGAGTCTAGGTTAGTAAACTTGTGTAAAAAATATGGGGAAAAAACAACAAATGGGCCGAATTATTCTTTAGATAAAAAAACACGTTCAAAATGTGAATCCGTTAGTAGTATAAAACTCACCCAAAGCAAACCCTGGAAAAATGGCCACGGTCACAAATAATCAAACCGCGAATTCTTTCTCGCTATTCATCTCTTTACCATCGATTTTAGCCTTCCTTATAATCTTTCCTTTCTTCTTTGCCTCTTCACGCATTCTGGCAAAATCACCGCTTTTTTTCAGCTCTTCTGAAATGATTATATCATTTACAACAAAAATATGATTTATTTCAGCTTCTTTAAAATCTGGTTTTTCAAAAACAAAACTTTGGCCAAAATTTTTATCCATAGTTATTAACTTGCAAAAATCTGCTTTCGGTCCGTCCCCTCCTTTAGGACCTGGCTTGCCTGTTTTTGGAGCTTTAGGTTTAATTTTAAGCTCACTACTTCCTGCTTTGAAACTCAATGCAAAAAAAGCCTTTGGGAAATTATCAATCAAATTTAAGATTTCATTGCCAGACATCTCACCATCAATCAAATATCTTTTTACTCCTTGAAATTGCTTTTTTTCTTTAAAATTTAG
The DNA here is from genome assembly GCA_964357045.1 of Candidatus Woesearchaeota archaeon. Lineage (GTDB taxonomy): Archaea > Nanobdellota > Nanobdellia > Pacearchaeales > GW2011-AR1 > CAYHJV01. Next base: position 1,509 of record CAYHJV010000080.1, read on the forward strand.
TTTACCTGTTAGGTCATTTGTAGAAACAACAGCTCCAGTGATATTAGTTCTTTCAGAACCGAGTTTTTGCGCAACTTCTCTAACTAACTCGTTCGCAAATTCAGCACTAGTGAATACGGTGTATTTTTCTCCGGATCGTTTTGCTTTAATAACCGCCCTATTTCCAAACTCTCCTTTGCTGAATTTCTGGAATTGCAAGTGAACGCCCTCATTTATGTTGTCTGAAAAAATTCTCTTTATAAAATTCATATGTCTTCTTGTCTAATTTCGCTTTTAAATTTTGCGGACAAATAGTTTTATAAATTTACACGGTCTTTAAAAAGAGTAAATAAAATGGACACAATATACTTCAGAAAGTTTTTGGTTATATCTTTCTTAATAGGTCTTTTAATTCTAACTTTTTTAGTTCTAAAACCTATTCTACTGTTTATAGTTTTAGGATTCATCCTCGCCTTTATTTTTAGTCCGATTTACAATCTTTTGGTGAAAGTAATAAAATCACCGACGGTTTCTGCGTCTATTTTGTCTCTTATTTTAATTGCGATTGTTATCTTGCCTATATGGTTCTTTACCCCTATGGTCATAGATCAAGTGTTCAATTTATATCAACTGGCCCAAAAAACTGATTTTGTAGCTATTTTTAAAAATATTTTTCCTGCCTTTTTTGCGTCGGAGCAATTTTCAAGTGAAATAGGTTCAACTATTCAATCTTTTATAACAAATGTTTTTAATTCAATTCTGAACAAACTTGGAGAAATGATTTTAAATTTTCCTACTATAATTCTTAATTCTGTTGTTGTTCTTTTTACTTTCTTTTTTGCACTTAAAGAAAAAGAAAAACTTTTTGTATTCATAAAAAGTCTCTCTCCATTCTCTAAAGAGGTTGAAATTAAATTAGCTCAATCTTCAAAAGATATAACTGCTTCAGTTCTTTACGGACACATTATTATTGGACTCATACAAGGAGTAATAATTTCAATAGGGCTTTTTGCATTTAAAGCTCCAAATGCCATATTGTTAAGCATCCTAGCAACTATAGCCGGAGTTTTACCTATTATTGGGCCGATGTTGGTTTGGGCGCCTATAGCAATTTATTTCTTTATAGCCCAAAATACTTTTGCATCAGTTGGAATTTTGGTTTTAGGGCTTATAGCGTCTAATTTAGAACATTTTCTAAGGCCTTTCCTTATATCCAGGAGAGCAAAATTACATTCAGCTGTTGTTCTTATAGGAATGATAGGGGGGCTGTTCTTGTTTGGAATTATGGGGCTTATATTGGGTCCTTTAATTTTGGCGTATTTGCTTATAATTCTAGAAGTTTATCGTAATAGAAAGCCCGGAACAAGTTTCTCTCTTTTAAAAGAAGATTAAATAAATATAAAATAACAGCAAACAAAAATAGTTAGTTTAAATGCAACTAATTTTTTAAACCCCTATTGCATAGTTTTTATATGAGAGAAGCTGAACAAAAGAAAAAAATTGTCGAATACTTTAAGAAAAATTTGAAAAAAGGATATACTATTGAATCTCTTAAATGGGCTTTAGTCAATCAAGGATATTCTAGAACTTTAATTGAACTTTCTCTTAAACAAGCAAATCTCGAGCTTGCCGAAGAAGCTCCCGTGATAAGAGAAAAACCAGTCATAAAATATGAAGTTCTTGATCAAAATGATATTCCAGTAGAGATAAAAAAACCCTGGTGGAAGAAATTATTTGAAATAGAATAAGAATGTCTAACAAAAAAGAACTTATTATTGAAATTACTAGGGATGTTTTTTTTGATAAAGGAAAAGAAAAAATAAATTATTCTTATTCAGGGCGATTTGAAGAAGGCAGTACTTTTTCAAATGCTAAAAAATATTTGAATGGTATATTAGTTCCTTTAAGTTCTGAAGAAGCCTTGCTAGATAATTTAAAACCAGCTCTTATCACACATTACAATTTATCTCAAAATATTATTTTTGATATAAAAGTTTCTTTTATTAATAGACGAGGGGCAGTTTGGTATACTTCTAAAGATTCTCCAGAAGATGCAAAAAGAATAGAGTCTATTCTTAAAAAAGATCTTGAAGGGATTCTTTTCAATTAACCTCAAGCGTAACCTTT
>CAYHJV010000081.1:0-3588 GCA_964357045.1 Candidatus Woesearchaeota archaeon
TCCCCCATCAGAATTTAAAAAACCAGCTATAGTTTTTAGAACTGAAAATTTGATATTTTCATCCTGTTTTCCCGTAAACAAATTTTTTTAAAAGTTGCTTTAAACTCTAAGTGTTCATCCTCTCCGGACTCAATTAGTTCTCTTATGTCTAATTCGTTTTCTTCTTGTATTTTTTCATCTTTTTCAGTCCAGCCAATCTGTTTTTTAATTTCTTTTAATAACAGCTTTTCTCTGACGGAAATAAAGTTCTCAAAATCATTTTTAAGTAAAAAAGCAAATCCTTCTTTGTTAATATAATGCGTATCTAGCACTGTAAGGTACTCTTCTTTATCTCCTTTGAAGTATCTAGCTAATTCTTTAAAATATTCTTCTGGATCTTTCGCTTTTTTCACCTCATTTGTGTTGCTAGTTAGTAATGCCATATTTAAAATAGAATCAATGTCTTTACCCGCCTTAAACTCTATTTTTTTACTCTTAGGAAAAATATGATCCTTGTGATAATCGGATCGGCTATTTACCATCTCTCCCGTCTTTAAATCTCTAGACCCTTTTAATGCCAATAAAGATAGAACACCTTTGTACATTGCACTTGACAGAATACTAGCTTTTCTAATTTTTAGATTTTGAATAACTCTTCTCGCTTCTTTGACATTAGAAGGAATCTCTTCATCATTAGAAAACCATTTTTTAAGCTCTTGAAAGTCGGAGGTTAATTGACTGTCTACAGCAGAAGAGTACGCTTCATTAAAAATAACAGACCAATACCACTGTTTTATTTTTTTATTACAATCGTGTTTGTTCTCTCTGCCTTCTACTTCTTTTAACAAAGCAGCCAGTATGGGAATAGTGGGCATGTATGGAACGTAATTTTCATTTATAACTCCAAACCCATCTTTAAGATCTTCTATTTTGTCTATTGCCATGTCCACATATGAAGACATTTCTTCCCAGTGTTTCTCAAATATTTTGGGGTTCATTCCTCTCTCTTGTTTGTAAATTTGTTCATATATCTCTAGAATATCACTTTTCTTACATGAACCTGTAGGGTTATAAAGAAGAGATACTGCTTGGATGATGTACATTCTTAGTTTTTCTGTTTTGTTGTAATATCTGGTAAGATTGGGATAAGTATCACAGGAAGTCTCCCATAAGTCTCTTAAATAAATTTTATGTTTTGAAGATGCAGCAATTAACAAATCAAAGGCATCCAAAAGTTTACCTTTGGTATTTATATTCTCAAAAATATCAACGACATGGTGAAGCTTCATTGAAGCAGGTAATCTCACGTCCGGTATCTGAAAACCTTGAATCATATGATTTACCCTGTCTTGCATTATTCTTTGCAACTCCTTAAATTTTCTTCTGTCTAAAGACTCACTTTCATAATTGTCTTCAAACTCTCTAAACCAGTTAATTGCATTTTCTAATTCATAAATAGGAAATAAAAATAGTCTCACAGATTCTTGAGTGGATAATTTTTTGTTTATGACAAGAACTATATCTTTAGAAGAATTTTCAAAGAAATTTCTAAAGTTTATGTAAAAATAACAGTTTAGACTATCATTTTCCATCTCTGGCGCTTTAATAGAGTAGTATAATGAGGTTACTCTTTGCTGTCCGTCAAGAATTATAGATTCTGGTTTTTCTATTTTTTGTTTAACTCCTGAAATCGGAAAGACTGCAACTTCCGGTTCATTTTCGACCTCCCATAACAGAATAGAACCGACAAAATAGTCATTAAATATTGCTTCTAAAAACGATCTAACATCTTCTTTATCCCAGTCATAATATCTCTGAAAATCTGGTAAAACCCATCTTTTTTCCACACATTTGATTATGTCATCCACCCTATTTCCGGGGTTTTTTAAAAAATGGAACTTATGCTCACCAAAAGGGGTTAAGTCTAGATCTCTCAAAAATTCCTGTATATTTAAAGGTTCAAAATTTAAGCTTCTTTTGCTCACTACGGTCAATCCTTTAACATAAGAATTTACATCGTCCTTGTTCAAACTAGACAGGTTTTTTCCTTTAGGCGTTAAAGACCAAATTCCTCTTGAAGACGTTTCAATAACCCCATAATTTTTTAGATAATTTCTTGTCCAAGCCAGCCTATAAGAAAATTTTGTTCTCTTCCCCTTGTGAACTTCCCTGATATCTCTTTCAGATAGCCCTAAAACTTCTGCTGTTTTAAATTCCATCTGTGCAATAGATGCAGAACCGCCTAATTCTTTAATTGCTTTAAAAAGAGGATTAAGCATTTCGTCGTATTGCGGGACAACCATGTTACAAAGTAGTTTTATTCAATTTTAAAGTTTTCTGATTTTGCATCAGCTTTTATTGGTTGCATAAAACGGAAGGGTTAAAAAGAAAGAGGGATCATTTGTTTTATGGTTGAATGGGTTGGCCCAGTTTATAAGAAACTTGCAAAATCTGAACTTGGGTCTGAACACGGTCACACTTCAGGAATAGTTCCAACAACAGACACTAGAAGTTTCTTTGGTGAACCTCTTCTTTACAAAAAAAGTCATTTTATCAAAAAGATGGTAATAGACTTCTCTTATGGAAGGGAACACATTATCCTAAAGGCAAATGTTATGTATTTTTTTAGTAAAACCCACAAGCATGTTCATATAACCGGTGGAGGTTTAATGCCCGCTTATAAAAGATATGGTGCAAAGGAGGGAGACGTGCTTCTTTTTTGGAAGTCGATGTATGATCCTTCTGCTTACAGAGCACAGTTAGTAAAACAGAATTCAAAAAAATGGGACAAAATAAAAAACTTTGTGGATAAGAAGGGTGGGTTTATAAAAAGTAAGATAGAGTTAGACGACGAATCTCTTGAAAACAATCAAGAGGAGGTTTATCAACAAGAGTCTTTGATTGACCCTGCTTTTAACGACAGTGATTTTCCGCCAACAAAGAAACCCTCTTCAATAAAAATATCCGAATCGAATCGCTTCCCGAGAAATAAAGCTAAGGGCGACTACGTTTTAAAAAAATCAGAGTATAAATGTAGTGTTGACAGTTCACATAAAACTTTTGTTTCTAGGACAGGCAACATATACATGGAAAAACACCACTTAATTCCCTTGGAATATTTTAATGAGTTTGAAAATTCTTTGGATGACATAAACAATATCTCATGTATATGCCCACTTTGTCACAGAAAGTTACACAATGGGAAGACAACAGAAGTTTTGCCTATACTAAAGAAACTGTGGGAAAGAAAGAAAAGTGGTTTAAAAGAGTCAAATATATCAGTGGATTTTGACAGATTAGCAAAGATGTATTTTAGTTGATATTTTTGATAACTTCATTAAAAATACTCTCAACAACATTAATAGTTATCGAATTGCCTGCCTGTCTGTATAGTTGGGTATTTGATACTCCGTTTTTTTTAGCGTTAGAAACAAAATAATCGGGATAGCCTTGAAGTTTAAATGCCTCTTTGGGGGTTATTCGACGAATTCTGTTTACACCTTTTTTTGATGGAATAATCCTTTTTTTTGAGTCGTCAAATTTACCCCCAATAAAACTGTCTGAAAAATAATTATCTTGACAGGCCCTATGCATTTTGTGCATTGTTGC
>CAYHJV010000082.1:0-3584 GCA_964357045.1 Candidatus Woesearchaeota archaeon
TTCTAATAATAGAATAATGGTCTATTTCATCGCCAGGATGATAGCAAACAATTATCACATATTCTTTTTTATACAATCTTTTTAAGTCCCTTATGGAACCATTATGTTTTACAACGTAACTGAGTCTGTATTTTTCAGCTATTTTTGGAAAATCTTTCTCCCAAGTTCCTCTTACTTTACTTGTCCCTAAGAGTTTTGCCACTTGCTGTTCTGTTTTTTTAATTCCTAGATGCTCAAGGGCCATTCTCATCGACGCTGCACCGCAAGTGTAGGATTTTTCTTGCTCGTGATAAGGAAATTTTTCAATCATTTTTTAACTCTTTTTTATTTTTAAGAAAAAAAACATTTTAAATCTATCTTAATAAAGTTTTTAAATAGAAATATAGTAATTATAATTATTAAAAAGATAAAAAAATGGAAAAAGGGGTTTTAGAGCTAGGGCAAAAATACGATTCTGAAGTGAGTTGGGGGATTTTATCGAGTATAGACTTACATTCGTGCAACCCTTCCACAATCAGAAGTGCGGAAAAAATAAAGCAGTTTGTAAAAGAGCTCTGCGAATTAATAAAAATGAAAAGATACGGAGAATGCCAGGTGGTTTATTTTGGAGAAGACCCAAGAGTCTCGGGATTTTCAATGACTCAATTAATTGAAACATCTTTAATTTCTGGACACTTTGCAAATCAAACAAATAATGTCTATCTCGACATTTTTTCCTGCAAATTTTATAATCCTAAAGTTGCCGCCGAATTCGCCAAAAAGTTTTTTCAGGCAAAGGACTACAAACTCAATCATATCCTTAGGAAGTGAACTTATGAAAGATGAATCAAAATAGTAACACAGAACACCAATCCCGACCAGTAGGGCAGGAAATCTCGTGCGTTATGCATGGAGTGAAAAAAGAATTTTTATATGATAATAAAAAACTTGAATCAATTCTTAAAGAAGCTTTGAGAAATGACAAATTTAATGTGCTTGAATTTGTCCAACACAACTTTACACCAAAAGGGTACACTGCCATGTCTCTTTTATCGGAATCTCATCTTGCAGTGCACACCTACCCTGAGTATGAATCTCTTTATTTTAACATGTATAGTTGTAGGGGTCCTAGAGATGTTGAAAAAACCATTTCTTATTTAACGGAAAAACTAAAACCAACCTCAATAGATTACTTAAAAAGAAATCAAGTTCGAGTTAAGAAATAATTCAAACTTTTTTAATCACAAAACCTTTCTCGCTATCTTCTAAAACATAGCCAAGAGCTTTTATTTTCTCTCTTATCTCATCAGCTTTTCTCCAATTTTTCTCTCGCCTCATCCTTTCTCTTTCCTCAACGAGTTTTTTTATCTTTTCAGGAATTTCAATTTTTTCTTTCTTCAATAAATCCAAGCCAAAAACATCATTCATTTTTTTTATCGTAAGAATTTTTCCTTCCGCTTTTTCATCTCTTAAAAGCTTCCATAAAACTTGAAGAGCATCTGGCATGTTCAAGTCATTGTTTATTGAATTTTCAAACTCTAATAAATATTCATTATTAATTTTTTTATCATCTTTTATATCTAAAATTATGTTCTTCAATCTCTCATAAGAAATTTTTGATGATTTTAATTTTTCAATTGTGAATTCCAATGGCTTTTTGTAATGTGTTGTTAAAGTTAAATATCTAAAATCCAAAGGGTTGAAATCCATTTCTTCCAAGTCAGAAATTTTATATAATCCTCCAGAACTTTTGCTTACTTTTTCACCTTTGAACAAAAGCCATCCTGCATGTAGCCAGTAATTAACAAATTTCTTCCCAGTCGCTGCTTCACTTTGAGCAATTTCATTAGTGTGATGAATCTGAACATGATCAACTCCCCCGGTATGAATGTCAAACTGTTCTCCTAAATACTTCATAGACATTGCCGAGCATTCAATATGCCAGCCAGGAAACCCTAAACCCCAGGGAGATTCCCATTCTTGTTGTCTTTCTCCAGGTTTCTCAGAAAACTTCCATAAAGCAAAATCGGTAGTGTTTTTTTTATCTTTAAGTGCAATTCTTTTTCCGGCTTTAATTTCTTTAACATTTAACTTTGCAAGTTTACCATAATCTTTAAACTTGGAAGTGTCAAAATAAACCCCGTCTTCTGTTTTGTAAACATAACCTTTAGCCTCGAGTTTTTTTATAAGCTCAATTTGTTCCTTAATATGTTCTGTAGCCTTTGTCCATTTTTCTGGAGGAATTATGTTTAATTTTACAAAATCTTCTTGAAAGACCTTAAGATAATAATTTGCAATTTCTTTGGCCGTTTTGCCTTCTCTTTTAACGGCCTTTTCCATTTTGTCCTCGCCAGTGTCGGAATCGCTCGTAAGATGTCCTACATCTGTAACATTAATTATGTGCTTCACTTTGTAGCCGTTATATTCTAGAACTCTCTTCAAAACGTCGGAGAAAACATATGTTCTTAAGTTCCCAATGTGCTGATACCAATAAACAGTAGGCCCGCAAGAATACATTCCAACATAATCTTTTTTTATGGGCTTAAAGACTTCTTTCTTTCTTGTTAGAGTGTTGTAGAGTTTTAAGGGAGTTGATTTCATAAATAAATAACTCAATTTTGCTTTATTAAATTTGTCCTAAAATTAGATTATCTCAATTTTAAAGAAAGTCCCAGCGAAAACTTCACTTGTCTTAGTGTCTTTTACCTCAATCAAAATTTTTTGAGAACATTTTTGAGTTGCTTTGGGTATATTAAATCCAATTCTTGCCCAAGCAGTTGAGCCGTCAAAACCATCAAAATTTATCCAAATTCCTGTTCTCTGCTGCATTAAACTCTGAACTTTAGTTATTCCACCTAAAACAGTTATACAATTGTTTTGTTCAGAATTGTCAAGCTCCAGTTTGTATTGTAATCTGTTTCCGCCTGCAGTGCCCCCATCAGGAGTCTGAGCCCCTATAGCGATTCCGAAATCTTGAGTATCATCTTTTATCTTGGCTTTTCTATCTGCTCCAAGTTTAACGATAACGTTTGATCCTTCATCGCTAAATAAAGTGTTTATCTCACTTATGACCTTATCATTTATTAAATCAACACTTGCTGTTGCCCCTCCACCTATCTTCTGTATAAGAAATAATCCCAAACCTAAAACAGCCATAAGTAGAACTATAGTTACAAGTGTACCGACGCTCATCTCCATTGCCGCTTTATTGTTCATTGTTATATTGGGAAATTTGTTGATAGAGTATCGCTGACTATTGCTATAATTATAATAACCAACAACATGATTGCACTTATTATAATCCCAATTTTGTTTAAATCTTTGGCCTTTTTAGAATTCGGAGCTTTGCCCTTACTGCCTAGCTTAAAACCAATTATTCCAAAAATCAAGCCTGCAAGCGGAGTGAAGAAAGCCAAGACTATACTTATAATTCCAAGTATATAGCTTACTTGACCAAAATCCTCTTTTTTTTCTGCCATGATATATCTATCCTTTTCTCTTTTTTAAATGTTTTTAATTATCTAGATTCTTTATTTATCCAATTCTCATAATCTTCATTAGCTTCAACATTAAATTTCATTATACAAGGAGTTTTATAAGAGATC
>CAYHJV010000083.1:0-3543 GCA_964357045.1 Candidatus Woesearchaeota archaeon
TAATATATAATTCCTCTGTTTTTAAGGCAAAGACAATAGATGAGGCAAAAAAAGAATTTAACAAACTTAAGGTCAAATATATTTATTTGGTTAAATTTGAAAGTTATTCGGAAAAGCTTCCTTTTTCTCCGGGAGATTTGGGGGTCGAGAGAATTTTTTCTAATGCAAACTCTGAGATTTGGAGGGTGGTAGAATAAAAAGATGAATATTCTAACCTTGAGTTGGCGGGATCCGAAACACCCTACGGCTGGAGGGGCCGAGCAGATAATGCATGAACATATGAAGGGTTGGATTGAGGCAGGTCATAAAGTGACCTTATTTTCTTCAAGAATTAAGGGATTACCTGATAAAGAAATCCTGAGTGGGATTGAGATTATCCGGAAAGGCGATCAATATTTAGGGGTAAAAATTACAGCCTTTTTCTTTTGGCTAACAAACAAAAAAAACTACGATTTTGTTGTCGACCAATTTCACGGAATTCCATTTTTTACCCCTTTATATATTAATAAACCCAAATTGGCAGTATTGCAGGAAGTTGCGAAGCGGGTTTGGTTTTTGAATGAACTTCCTATTCCTTTTAATTGGATAATTGGTTTGTTGGGTTACTTATTAGAGCCTGTTATTTTCCTATTTTACAAGAAAGTTCCATTTATGGTTGGCTCCGAATCGGCAAAAAATGACTTAATTAAGTTTGGAATATCTTCAAGAAATATCGCTATAGTTCCTCATGGAGTGATAGTGCAAAAGCCCAACCCATTTCCAAAAAAAGAAAAGATTAAAACAACAATTTTTTTAGGAGCTTTGGCAAAAGACAAGGGAATAGAAGACGCAATAAAGGTTTTTTCCCTACTTAATAAAGAAGGAAAATATAATTTTTGGGTTATTGGAAGAGGTGGAGAGAACTATGTGAATAAGTTATTATCCATGTGTAATAAATTGGGTTTGGATAATAAAGTTAAGTTTTGGGGCTTTGTCAGTGACCATCAAAAATTTGAACTGCTGGCGAGGGCTCATGTTTTAATTAACCCCTCCGTTCATGAAGGTTGGGGACTTGTAAACATAGAGGCAAACTGTGTTGGGACTCCTGTTGTTGCCTATAATTCTGCAGGCTTGATTGATTCAGTTAAAAATGGGGAGAGCGGTAAAATTGTGGAAAAAAGAATACCGGAAGAATTAGCCAGAGAAGTAATTAATATTTTAAGTAATAACAAGAATTATTATAAACTTGTTAATAGCTCAATCGTTTGGGCCAATAAATTTTCCTGGGAGGAATCTAAACAAAAAAGTCTGAAATATATAAATATGATAGCAAATCATGAACAAAAAAGTATTAAAATCTAAACTTTATTATTTAGTAATTCTCCTGGCTTTCGGATTTTTAGTTTGGAAAGTTAAAAGTGATTGGTTTATAGTTTTATCTTTTACATGGAAATTTAATTTAATCAATTTGGTCATAGCAATATTTATTTCATTTATTGCTTATTTATTTAATGTTTTTTCCTGGCATCTTTTGACTAAGGTTTTATTTTTACATATCTCTTTTAGGGATAACTTAAAAATTTGGACTTTTTCCAATTTGACACGTTTTATTCCTGGAAAAATTTGGCAATATCCCAGTCGAATATTATTGCTTTCCGAAAAAAAAGTTAACAATTTTGTTTCCGGAGCAGCAACCGTAATTGAGATTCTTCTAAATTTTTCGTCTGCCTCGATTGTTATTTGTCTGAGCTTTCTTTTATGGAAGTTTCCTAAAGAATTGACCAATCATTATCTTTTACTCTTTATTCTTATGTCTGTTCCTATTTTTATTATATTTCTTTTTAATAAAAAATCGCTAAATTTCTTTGGGCAACTGTTTAGAAAGATTACACACAGGAAAATTACAGGGCTTGAAAAAATCAAGATTTCTTATTTTAAGATTTTTCCTCTATTAATTATTTTTGCCTTAAGATTTTGTATAACGTCAACATTTTTGCTCTTTCTAATTAAGAGTTTTGTTCAAATTTCTTTCGTAAATTATATTTTTATACTAGGGGTTTCTACTTTTTCTTGGCTTTTGGGCTATCTTTCTTTTTTCTCTCCAGCAGGTTTAGGTGTAGCAGAGATTTCATTAGCCACCCTTCTTTCTTCGATAATTCCTTTTTCAGTAGGATCAATTATAGCCATTGTTTTCAGATTAATAACGCTTATAACTGAACTTGTGCTAATCGGTTTTCAACTCGTTTTCTACAGGAAGTAATCAATATTATCCGAAATTTGTTTCATATTTTTAATTTCAAGCAAACCCCGATTATGTTTTTGGGAGGCATAAATAAGTATTTTTTCCAATTCTTTTAATTGTCTGTCTTTATTCTTGGCAAAATCAACGGGATGGAACCAAAGGTGAAACAGCCCTTTTTTAGAAATTGCCTGATCAATGCTTCTTTTGGCTTTCCAATATTTAATGCCGTATGGTGCATACTTCCTAAGACCACGGGTTGAGAAAAAATACATAGTTCCCGGAATATTAATAAGACCTTCTTCGTGCGAAATTTTCGCAGTTTTGGGAATAATTAACATGGAAATAATTTTAAATATATCTTTAAACGGATTTGAAAATTCAAGGTAATTGATCGTATCTCCTCGGTAGCAACTAAAACCATATTTTTTTAGAAGATGTAGATATTTTATTTTATTCCGGGGGTACACAAATGAAGAAAGTTTTATATTATTTTTACTGGCGATCTTAACACACTTTTTTAATTCTTCTTCTGCTTGAGACTCCGGTATTTGGTCAAACTCGGGATGGGTATATGAATGGCAAGCAATTTCTTGGGAAGGATACTCCTTAATCATTTTAATTAAATTTGTTCCTGACCAAAGATCTGAATCTTTTTCATTAGACTTTATAAAAATTTTTCCGACAATAGCCCAAGTTGCAGGAATAGAATACTTTTTAAACAAAGAGAGAAGTGAACTGACTACTCCGGATAATCCATTCTCACTTTTGATTAAGGGAATAAATAAATCCATTTCCTTTCGGTTTCTTCTACCCCAGAGAAGTTCAAAATCAACCGAGACACAGAAAACCCCCTTTTTCATAGGGTAATTATACAATTTTTAATTAGCTTTTATATAGCCTAATGCCTTAAAATAGGTAAATGATAAGAATTGCAGTAACCGGAGCGACAGGTTTTTTGGGATCTAGTTTAGTTACAAAAATTAGGGAATCTAAAGAAGATAAAGTTGAGGTCTTTGATCATAAAGAACACTCTCTTTTTGACGTAAAATCTTTGGAACCTTTATTAATAGGAAGTGATGTTATTTATCACTTGGCGGGGATAAATAATTCTGATGATAGTAATGTATTTCAGGTGAACGTAATCGGTACCGCTAATATCTTGGAGGCAGCAAGGTTATTTGCCCCCAAGGCTCATTTTATTTTTTCTTCCAGTTTTGCAGTTTATAAAGTCTCCATGAATAAAAGAATAATAAAGGAAGATTCTATTCTTCAACCGCGCAATCGTTATGGTTTTACTAAACTCTTAGGAGAAGAATTAATAC
>CAYHJV010000084.1:0-3534 GCA_964357045.1 Candidatus Woesearchaeota archaeon
AGCTGGAAGAATTACAGCAGTACCCTAATAAATTATTGGTCATAGAGGGTTTTGACGACGGAGAATTGTATAATGACCATGAAGCTTCAGGAATAAATCCAAATGCCATCCGCGGTTTCCTGCTTTCAATTTTACTTAGATACAAAATCCCAGTTGTGTTTTCCAAAAGCCCGGAAGACACCGCAAAATTTATTTACGTTCTTTCCAGAAAAAAGGAAAAGGAAATGTCGCTAAAGGCTAAAAAAAGAAACTTAAATAAAAAAGAGCAGATTCAATTCATTCTTGAAGGATTTGCAGGCATAGGACCAAGCACGGCAAAAAAACTTTTGGAAAAATTCAAAACTCTCGAAGTTATTTTCAGCGCATCTCCAGAAAAATTAAAAGAACTTATAGGGAAAAAAGCGGATATTTTTAATTTATTGAGGGAGAAATATTAATTATTAAAAGTGGCAACTTCATTTGCCATTATATTTCCATAAGTATTTTTCAACAAACCTTTTTTCTTCATTACTCTGGCCAATCTAGTAACTCCTATCCCCCCTCCAAATCTAGTAACCATCCTATGTAAAAGATAATTTTCCAGTTCTTGCATAACTCTTTCCTCTCCAAAAGAATCAAAAAGTAATTGAGCGTAACCTCCATTAGAAATAATTTTAAAACCCTCCCTCATTTCCTCGACGCTAGAAGATCTTTCTGCACTCCCAATAGTTTCCATCCCACATAAAAGAACATCTAATTTGTTAAATAATCCTTCTCCAGCATGTTTCATATTCCAAAAAGGATGGGTCCTCAAGGGAAATTTAGTTAGCATAACAGTATCTCCATAATCTCTTCCTATTTTCTCTTCATGTTCGGCCTCTAAAATTTTAGCCCCATATTTCCTAGACATATCCTCATAATTAACTTCCATGGGCTTTTCAAAACCTAAATGTTCTAATAACTGAGAAACAATTTTTTTCAAATCTTCGAACCCACCTAAACTTTCGAATTCAAACATGGGAAAAACTCTATCATGCCTTCCAGGAATAATATTTTTTTCATCTCTATAACTAGTAGTAACACAGAAAACTCCCTTTAAATGAGGGTTTTTTAACAGTTCATGTTCCAACCACATTTGTCCAGTCTGGGGTAGAGGGAAAATTTCTCCCCCCACTTTAAAAGAAGTCACTGTAGAAGGGTCTTCACAAGCAGCAAGAATTGAAACTCTTGATTGAGCAGGAACCTCGACAAAGCCCTTTTTATTTCTGAAGAAATCTCTTAACCTTCCTATAATTTCATCATAAGAAAATATATCGTCCATTAAAACAAGGAAAATCAAAGTATATTCTTAAATATATATGTTGCACAATATATATTTCACTGAACAAAAATTATATAAAACCTCAAAATCTTTCTAAGTTATATTTCTCACTCAATTGCATTATAAATAAAAATATCTTCGTAAGAAGGTCCTTTTTCATATAGTACTGACCTCTTCAATTTAAAATTTTCAACCACAAACTTCAACTTATCAAATTTAATTTCATTTAATTCACTCAAAAAATTTTTCTTATTCTTTACTTGTTTAACCCTTGCTATAGTTAAATGAGACATAAATCTTTTTTCTTTCTCAAAAAGCTCGTTAAGAGCATTATCAACCTCACTCTGTAATTTTTCAATTCCGCATAAGCGCAGCCAAACAATTCTCACAAATTCTTCAGAAAAAACACCAATAGAATCGACTTTGACTTCAAACTTTCTAAATTTTATTTCTTTAAGCTTCCCTTTAACTTTGCTCAAAATTTTCTTATCAACCTCTCCTAAAAACTTTAAAGTTAAATGTAAATTTTCTAACTCTATCTTTTTTCCTATAAATTCAGGCAAAGAATCCTGGATTTTTCCAATTTTTTCTTGAATCTCTTTTGGGATATCAATTGAAATAAAAGTTCTCATTTTATATAAAACAATTCAAAAAGCAACCTTAGGTTTTTTTCCCTTACCTACTATTATATTTTTAACTCTTTTAACTACGACAAATCCTAAAAGTCCAATGGAGGCCAAAAGAAGAATGACTATGGTGTAAAAAAGCCCCATTCTATCTTTTCGCACTTTAGGAATGCAATCCTCTGAACACGTTGTTGAACTTTCATCCGCGTCGCAAACATTATCTCCACAATAAGAGCCTAAATTAGCCGGCAAACATACACCACAATCTCTTTCACAATTGCCACAGCTTTCAGAAACCTGACAAACCCCATCACCGCAAATATTTGCTGAGCTGCTTAAAAGAACATTAAAGCTAACTCCTTCTCTAGAGTAGCTAGAAAATGTTGAAAATCGACTGGCATATATCTCAAGATAATTACTGCCTTCACGAGCAATTATTGTTATATTTGGTTTGAATGTTATTCTCGGCCCTTGGTTTAATGAATACCCCCAATACTTTGCTATTTTTTTTATATCTATCACTTCCAAAAAAATTCTAGTGCTGCTATAAACTACATTTTTAGGAGAGTAAATAACAATCTTGGGCCGAGGACTGCCGCTTCCTCCTGAATCCGAAGAAGGCACAGAGAATCCGCAAACTCCTTGAATCTGTCCTTTTTCCTCCCAAACATGGTTTTCACCGCACAAGAAAGCTACAGTTCCTTGACAAAAGTAATCAATATCAAAATTGGGGTTACATTGTTCTCCTGAAAAAAATTCCCATATATCGCCCAAAAAAGTTTCCCCCCCATCTATAGAGGAAAATCTTCCCGCCTGGCAAATCCCTTCGATACATTCTCCAACTCCACATTCATAGCTATTCAAACAACCTTCGTCGGAATTCTTCAAAGGTTTTAATTCTCCATAAGCGTCACAATAATCACTCCCAATAACCTCTCCTGCATTATCACATTCTTGAGCGTATGCATTTCCAATTCCATAAAATAAAAATACCATTGAAAAAAATACTAAAAGAAAATGTTTTAATTTCATTTTAATCATGAAGCTGCAGGAATATAAGGATCTGGTTGATTAATAACTACAGGCCCATAAACACATTCCAAGTAATCATTATTGGAACGTGTCTCCCCAGCATCGTCTCTCTTTAAAACATCAACAGGATTAATTATAGCACACCATATTCTTGTCAACAAATTAATTTGCTTTTCAAGTTGTGCTCTCAAAGCAGTGCACTTTCCTTCTATGCAAACATTAGAAATACATTGATAATCCTCAATACATCCTTCGTCTACTTGTTTTGCTTTATCATAAGCCAAAGTGGCCGGGTTGCAGTATTTAATTATCCCATCATTGTCTTCAACTCTAGTCTGAGGCTGTATTTTCGGCCCTCTTTCAACTAACGGCTCGCATGAAGTTCTTTCCTCTTCGACAATGCATGCTCCATTAAAGCAGCCATTAGGACAAGAGAATTTTGTATTTGTTAATGTATTGGAAGAACTACAGTAATATTCCACCAAAGTATTAGAATCGCTGCAAAAATCCGTTTTTGAATCGTCTCTGCTGTCCTCTGCACATTTTATAACCGCTTCAAACTGCTCTTGGTCTGGA
>CAYHJV010000085.1:0-3461 GCA_964357045.1 Candidatus Woesearchaeota archaeon
TCAACCCTGACAACTTCCGCGATAGTTTTACCATCAGCCAAATCACTCAAAATATTTTTAACTTCACCTTCTAAAATTTTTCCTTTTGATACCATTGATAAAACATCTCCATAATTATCTTCTAGAACTTCCTCAACCCCTTCAACTGAAATTTCCTTTCTTGCTGCAATATCTTTAGGAAAAACAAGAATCATCTTCGCAACCAGATTTGGATTATTTGCTAATTGCAAAAGCTCTTTAAATAATCCCAACTTATTTTGTTTGAAAAGCAATTGAATATATTCTTCTTTCAATCCTGTCTTTTTCAACTCCTCTTTTGAATCGCTGATTAAACCAGGCAGGGTTTTCTTCCCCTCATTAATAAAATCATGTGAAATTTTTAACAAAGGCAGATCTGTTTCTGGATACATACGGGCCGCTCCCGGTATTGGCCTCAAAAATTCTGTTTCCGCATTAGGCAAAACATTTCTAACTTCGGATGGATTTTTTTCTCCCCTTTCAACAAACTTCAATTGCCTCTTAACTTCATTCTCAATAACTTTAATCATGATTTTCGGATCTTGAAATCCTTTAAGTTCTACCCTATGCGAACTTTTAATTGAAAGATTAATATCTTGCCTTATAGTTCCAATTCCTCTTTTGACTTTGCAGCTTCTTAAAATCTCGCCAATTTTCAAAGCAGTTTCTTTAGCATGCTCTGCATTTTTTATGTCAGCCCTAGTGGAAATTTCAACTAAAGGAATTCCAAGTCTGTCAAGTCTGTAGATAACGCTGTCTTTAGTCCTCTCCACAGGACGGGCAGAATCCTCTTCTAAAAAAATCCCTTCAATCTCTACTCTTCCTTGAGAAGTTTCAATAAAACCATCCCGTGCAATCATCACAGTTCTCTGAAAACCACCCGTATTAGAACCATCAATAACTGTCTTCCTCATAATTTGCGTAATAGGTAAAATTTTTGCACTCAACAAAATAGCAATATGCAAAGCAATTTTCAAAGCCTCCCGATTAATTAAATGCGGCGGCTCTTCATCCAATTCAACTAAACAAGTAGTATAATTGTGAATCTGATAAATAAATTCTCTGTCTTTCTCGGCTTCATGCCTAGCAGCAACATCTACCTCTCCGCTTTCTCCCGCAACAACATGAAGTTTTCTCCTAATTTCAGAATCAGGCTCATCATTTCTTAAAAAACTTGGGCAGTTGCAGAATAATTTTCTAGTATCAAGTTGCTGGTGTATTTCCAATCCAGATTTAAAACCTAATTTTTCGTAATTGATTTCTTTTGAGCTTTTTAACATGAAATTAAGAAAGAAAAAGAGTTAATAAATTTTATACTTTAAGAACATATTTTATTTTTAACCTCATTAAGAGAATCCCTTACCTTTAAAGCTAAATAATTGTAATATTTCACCTGATCGGGTTTTAAAGATCCACCATTACTCCTATAAGCTATCTCAGCATCCTGCAGCAAAGATAAATATTCATTTCTTTCAAGAGTTTTAGTTATTATTGGAGGCAAATCAGCACAATCTAAAATACAATTTTGAACAAGTCTAGCTAACCTTCCATTTCCATCATTAAATGGATGGATTCTAGCTATATGAAAGTGTGAATGAACAGCCTTCTCTACAGGATCACTTAAAGAATTATTTTCTTGGATAAATCTATATATTTCATTTGGAATATCTTCCGGACTAGTATAAATAAAAGGTCTGCCACCAATATCTGTTGTTGATCTATCCCCCCTATAAGGAAGTTTACTGCCAGAATAACCGTTTATAAGAGATGCAGCAATCTTTATTTTATCTTCTTCAACCATATTACTACAATTTTTAATTAAATAATAATAAGCTGACATAATATCTTCGTATGCTTTTTTTCTAGCTTTTCTTTTATTCATACCTTGCATTTCAAAATCGACAGAATGTTTGCTTGCACTCATATTAAGAAAATAAAGGGAACGTGCTCTTTTCGTTAAGTCAAAATCAGGACTATTATACAATGAAGTCCTAGCTAAGTAAATTTGTTCTAAAATCTCAGGATGCACAATGTTAGGTTCTTCACTTTTACCCATAGAAAAAATACTCTAAAAACCCTTATAAATCTTTCCTTTTGTAACCCCTAAAAAGTTACAATATAACTCTAGAATTCAATCCTATCACTAAATTCCCTTGCAATATTGCTCAACATGAGCTCTTTTACTTTTTCCCTGTTCTTACCTTTTATCTTTCCCAAAACCCATCCCAATTTAACAAAGGCAGTTTCAGCAAGCATGTCTTCAAGAAAAACAGCCCCCGTATCATTTAATGCTCTAAGATTAGAATAAACATAAGGATCAACTCTCCCATAAATACACTGTGAGGTGATTCCTACAAAAATACCTTTAGCAATAATGTTTTTCAATTTAGGTAGCCATGAATTTTTAGAAGTAAGTGCAGCCACATGACCTAGACCAGTTGCTTCAATTATTATTCCTTTATATTTCTGCTTTATATAATAATCCAAGATATCTGGCTCTTGTCCAGGATAAAATTTAACCAAAGCAATCTTATCCTCAAAATCAGACTCAACATTTACCTTCCCTTTCTCTCTTTTTTTATATTCGCTCAAAACCTCAATTCTGTCCGGAAAAACCTTGGCAAAGGGTTTTCCGTTAACAACCTTAAAAGCGTCTCTTCTTGAAGTGTGTAGTTTCCTGACTTTCGTTCCAGGCATTGCATAACAAAATGTATCGTCAGAACTAGCATGCCCAACCAACATTACTTCAGCAATATCTGAAACCGCAGCAATTGCACTGCATTGTAGATTCAAATTCGCGTCTGAACTCGCACGATCAATACTTCTCTGACTATAAGTCAAAACAACGGGTTTATTCAAATCTCTTAAAAAAAATGAAAGTGCTGCAGAAGTGTAATGCAAAGTATCCGTTCCATGTGTAATTATAATTCCTTGAATATTTGAATCGTTCAATAACTTAGCAGAGATCCTTGCCAGTTTCTGCCAATCTCTAAAATCCATATCTTCTGAAGACTTTGTGAAGGGAATTTCCACTTTAGCAACATTAACTTTCTCGTAAATCTCAGGATAAAACTTGAAGAGATCTTCAGGTGAAGTTAGAGGGCTCACAGCTCCTGTTTTTGCATCAACTCTAGAAGCAATTGTTCCTCCTGTAATAATCATAGCGATGTTAGGCTTCTTAGAATCTTGTTTCACTTCAAATTTAACTTTCTCTTCTTTAGCCTTTTCAATTAACTTTATTTCCAAAACGTCTTTTCTGTTAAAACCAATATTATACCCAGAATCCAATTTCAATAATACAATCCCTTTCTCTGATTTCGGAGCCTCTAACAAAATCCCCTCGTAAATTAACTTCTGCAAATGTATTTCAACATAATCACCAGGCTTAGCTTCTGTTTTTCTCATTTTATTATCTCTAATTGAACACAAACCATATTCTTAAA
>CAYHJV010000086.1:0-3454 GCA_964357045.1 Candidatus Woesearchaeota archaeon
TCGGTGCAATGAACTATTAAATGGGGTTTGTCTAAACCATCTTTCTGAAAGTCTCGGACTATTGTTTCTGCTTCTGTTCCGGTTAGAAGATGGAGACTTTCTCTTTTTGCTTCTTCTATGTTCTCTATGTCATCAAAGAAGTATTCCCTTATTGTGTATCGCCTTGATTCTTTTAATCTTAGGGGCAAGGGATGGTTTATTGAATTGATTCTTATCACATAAGTTGGTTCTGTTGGAATATTATTATGCGCCGATATAATGTCAAGGATACTTATGTGCATGATTTGTTTTTATAGAGTTTGTTTTTAATGATTGTTGTTGATTTGGGCATAAGTTTTAATAATTTGTTTATAATTCGGGGTTATGAAAAAGAAATCTGTTGATTGGAAAAAGAAACTTAGTCCTGAACAATATAAAGTTTTACGCGAGAAGGGAACTGAAATGGCTTTTACAGGAAAGTATTACAATCATCATGACTCTGGAATGTATACTTGTGCTGGATGTGGAGCAGAGCTTTTTGATTCTGATTCAAAGTTTGATTCTGGGACAGGATGGCCGAGTTTTGATAAGGCGAAAAAGGGAGCGGTTGTTTTCCATGATGATTTAAGTTTAGGAATGCATAGAGTTGAGGTTACATGTGCAAAGTGTGGGGGACATTTAGGTCATATGTTTGATGATGGCCCACAAACTACTGGAAAAAGATTGTGTATAAATTCTTGTTCTTTGGAGTTTAAGAAAAAGAAATGAAGCAAGGTGTTATATACTTGAAATGCTTCTATAAATTATGGTTTTAATAAAGGCGACTTTGTCTGCGGTTCTTACTCTTATTGCTGGTTTGCTTGTACTTGTTTGGCCTAAACTTCTTAGAGTTGCTCTTGGTGTTTATTTGATTATTATTGGTATCTTGGGTTTAGTTGACTTTTAAGACATATAATCTTATAAATTAGTCAATTTCTTGATTTTTATGTTTGATTGGTTGTTTGGCTCAAGAAAACCTGAAGATTTGGAAGAAAGAAGTGCGAGAGTTTATCATGATAGAATGTTAAGGGTTAGAGCGCAAGTTAATCAAAATTCAGATGTTCAGAATAGACTACAATTGGCTTTTGAGTATGTTTATCTTAAATCTCCTTTGAGATCGGATGTTCTTTTTTTAGGACAAGGAGATGATCATGTTGTTCTAAATGTTGGAGTGGTTAGAGATTATGTAAACTCAAGAGATGTTCATTTGGCTATTAGATTAAAACATGCTGAAGAAGGAGACTCTCAACCCTATTCTCTTGGTTTGCGAGAAGGTCCTATTGCTTCAGAAATTATTGCTTTTGAGGAAGCTTTTATTAATAGAAAAAATCCTCCTTATTTTGCAGGTGCGGTTTCATGGAAAGATAAGTCTAGAAAGTTTAAAGATAAATTATTAGGTGTTTTGGTTGAAGATGTTACAGAAGCTGGAAAACATAAACTTTGTCCAGTTGAGTCTACTTTGGGTCAAATTTTTAGAAGGAAAGATGGTAATGGAAATCAGTCTGACTTCTTTTTAGATCCTTCATTTATTTATTCTGTTCCATTTAATTGTCGTTATTTATCTGCTGACTCTCGGATTGATATTTAATCTTTTACTAAATCATCTATAAAGTCTCTGGATGTTCTTGTTTCTCGTGGGTTTTTTAACCTTGATACTAAATATAACCAAGCTAATTCTAAGATATATCCTGCTTGCCGAATTAACTTATTACTTTCATATCTTGGAAGTTTCATTATCCAATCCACTTGTTCTCTGCCAAACATTAGCTCAATAGAAATTCTTTCAGTTCTTTCATTATCTTTTATTCTTTTAAGTAATTCTTCTCTTTTTTCTCCATTTCCAATATATAAATCGGCTAATCTTTGAACTGTTGTATAGGCTCCTATTCCGGTTTGCTCGTATAAATTTACTGCATTTTTGATTGCAAGCTTCTCATCTTTGTCCATAAAAATTGTGTTTTTTTAAGTGCTTAAAAAGTTATGCCTAAATTATTATTTTACTTCAGGGTTTTCATAACTTGAAAATATCTTCTTCCTATTATTCTGTCATCTACTTTCCAAATTGCAGTATAATCGCCAAGAAGTAAGTTCCTCATTCTAATTGCTATTTGATCTTCATTGACTCTGGAGCCTATTCTATATTCTTTTACAGCTTTTGTGTTGTTTTGGCTGTCATTTACTTCAATAACCATTTTTTTATTAAGATAACTTTGAGGTATATCATATCCTAAAACAAAGCTGTTGCAGAAAACTATTTTCTCATCTTTGTCAAATGCAAACTGATTTTTTTCATTTACAACTTCTCTTGGATAATCTATAAAACCATTGTTATTAATGTCTTTCCATTCAGAGCATAAATATACTAATGGTGTTTTGCTACGGTATGATTGATACTCTGGTGATTTTACGGCTTGATCTAAGTTAGATTCTTGTTGATGTTGATTGTTTACTACCTGTTCTATGCCAGAAGTTTGTTGGTGTATGGGTTGGCTTTCTTTTTTTCCACATAATACAGAAAAAACACCTCCAATAACAAGTACACCCAATAAAAATTTCATTCGAGAAAGACACCCATTTTCATAGTTTTCTAAATCTTTTCCGCTTAAAATTTCATAGCCTCCGTGCTCTGATTTTACTATTCTTGCCCTGCTCATGTTTTTTTACTTTATTTTAAGTATATAAAATTTTAGTTTATTCGGCTCTGTCCAGAGTTTTTAAATCTGATTAAAATAAATTGGTTATAACTTGGATAAAGATATTTCGCTTAAAAATTTTTATCATAACTTTAAAAAAACTTGAACTTCTGACAGAGCCTATTAATTACTTTAAAACAACTATATTCGTTAGGCCTCGGCGTTTTCTTTCTATAATTCCTTTGTTTTCAAGTTTGTCTAAAATTCTTGTTATTTTTGCTTTGTTCATTTTAGTTTTTTCTATCAAGTCTGCTTGAAACATTGTTTTTTCTTTTACTATCATATTAAGGACTTCTTTTTCTTCTTTTGACAAGTCTTTTGTGTCTATTTGCAATTTTTTGTTTTGCTCTTTCACTTTCTTGATTATTACTTTTTGCTCGGGTTTAGCTATTGATAGTACTATTCCTATAATTGCTATTACTGATACGAGAAAATATGCTAGGTATGCTTGTTGGTTGAGTGTTTTTGTTGCTGGACATTCATTTGCATTTGTGTTATGTAATAATGGGCAGGCGGTGTATAGATATTGTTCTAATGAAGTTTTGAAGAGAAATACTATTCCTACCAAGACTATCGCTATTCCGATCATTATCCAGCCTATTTGTCTTATCTGCATACTTTATTTGTAAATTATCTGTATTTAATACTATCTGAAACTAGTTTCAGCCAAATGCTTATAATGTAGGCTTTGCTGTGATTTTTATGATTAAGTCATTTTTTAAGGAATTGCATAAAGGCAATGG
>CAYHJV010000087.1:0-2977 GCA_964357045.1 Candidatus Woesearchaeota archaeon
TCTGTAATTGTTTTTAATGGCTGTCCGCTTCTATGTCTTGCAGGAGGAATTCTTGAAACAGTATTGTCAAAGAAAGTAGTAATGTGAAATTGCAGCAAATCCCACAAGTCTTCAATAATTACTTCAGGAGCCCCCGCGTTTAAATTTTCCCAAAGTCTTTGATTTGCTCTTATTATATCTGAGAGCTTGTGCGTTAAATCGTCTTCACTTCTCTCTCCGCTCTCAAGAATTATACTAGGTCTGACAGTCGCTGGCGGAACAAGTAAAGAAGTTAGCACGCCCCATTCCGGCCTGCAAGTTGTTGTATCAATACCAATTTTTTTTAATTCTTCGTCGGTAATATTAACTAACATTTCTCTAACTTCAGTAGGAAAAACCCTGGTTTTACCTTTATAGAAGCTCGTCGGCTTATCCAGCTTTACCTTCTCATTTGCAGAACCGCAGTGCGGACATTTTTTAGCGTCCTTTGCTTTTTTAACTCTCTGACTTGGCGGATATTTATTTAAATCGCTGTCGCTCATCATTAGTTTCCAACAGGCCTGACAAAAACATCTCAATCCCATTTCAATTAAAGGAACATATTTTAAATGAATTACAGGACGAGCCAAATCAATGCTTCCAGAGTGCCCAAGACATTCTTTTAATCTTCCACCACACGTTCTACATCTTACTCCAGGGTCAATCGCACCAAGTCTTAAGTCCATCAAACCACCATCAACAGGATAACCATCTATATCATAAAGTTCTGGCGTGACTATTTTCGCGGCAGAGAGTTTTTTTATTTTCTCCGGACTAAGAAGGCTGAATCCGATTTCTGATATTTTTTTTCTAATTAATCTTTGCATCTTATTTTTTGATTTTGTCAATTAGTTTACTTTTTTTGTTTCTGAGAGAGTTCATTTTCTTTTCTATAGCTAATTCTCTGTCGATAACTGTTTGACTATATTTTCCATTTTTTAATAAAAAGTCTTGGAAAAAATAATCTCTTTCAAGTTCAGCCAGCTTGCTATCTATCATTCCTGTCCTTAAGCCTATGTATGTGTTTATAATATTCATTTTATTCGTATTTATTTTTTAATTCGAAAGTTGTTTGAATATGCATTCCTTGAAGTTCTTCCAATAAAAGTTTGAACGCGTAAGAAACTTCAACAAATTCTATTTTTTCTGTTCCGCAAATTGGACAGAAAACTTTTTTCTTTATGTTGTCGTCCACTCCAATAGTTCCGCATTTTGTACATATAGGAAGCTCTACTTTATCAGAACTGTATCTCTCTTTCAAAAGCAAAGAAGCCCCATGGGCAACTAAAACTTGCTGTTCCATTTCTCCAAGTCTTAAAGCTCCACCCTTTGCCCTGCCTTCGATAGGCTGTCTTGTAAGCAAAGCAATTTTTCCTGAAGCTCGTCCATGCATTTTGTTTCCTACCATGTGCTTCAATTTTAGATAATACAAATTACCGACGAAAATTTTAGATTCTAATTTCTTTCCAGTAACCCCGCTATACATTATTTCTTTTCCATCATACCTGAATCCTAAACCTTTGAGTTGTTCTTCAAGTTCTTTTTTTCCTTCACCGGAAAAGCTTGTTCCATCAACGATTTTCCCTCTTAAACATCCAACTTTTCCAGCAAGCAGCTCAAGCAAGTAACCTACTGTCATTCTACTTGGAAGTCCGTGTGGATTGAATATAACATCTGGTTTTATTCCTCTCGAAGTAAATGGTATATCCTCTTCGGGAGCAATCATTCCAATAACTCCTTTTTGACCATGGGCTGTCGCGAATTTGTCTCCCACCTCAGGAATTCTTTGGTCTCTCGTTTTAACTTGAACTATTTTGTTTCCTTCATTATCCTCTGTAATCAAAACAGTTTCAACAATTCCTTTCTCCTCTTGGCGCATTGTCACGCTGGATTCTTTTTTTGTCCTTACAGAAATTTCACGAGCTTCCGACAGGAATTTTGGAGGAGAGATTTTCCCAATTAAAACTTCTCCCTCATTTATTTCAGCCTCTGGATAAACTATTCCATCTTTTTCTAAAAATCTGTAGCTTGCTTCTGTCCTATAACCCGACGCGTCTTTTTCTGGAACAACTATTTCATCTTTTAATCCGCCGGCATAATTCATTTCAACAGCCGAGTATGGCCTGTAGTAGAAACTTCTTCCTACCCCTCTATCCAAACTTCCTTTGTTCAAAACAAGGGCGTCTTCCATATTATACCCTTCATAGGTCATTATAGCGACGACCAAATTTTGCCCTGCAGGATAAGTGTTTAAAGTGTTGTAAACAAAACTCCTTACGATCGGTTTTTGAGGGTATTGCATAATACTTACATCTGTATCAAGTCTAGCCAAATAATTTGCAGCATAAATTCCAAGAGATTGTTTTTGTGTTTTACTTCCTCTATTTAATCTAGAACTCTGGTCGTGATTGCCGTAAGGAACAAGACTTGTCACAACACCAAATAAATCCAGAGGGTCAATTTCAAGGTGCGTGTTTTCAGAAGTCAGTTCTTCTTCGAAGAGCGAAACTAAAGCATCTTCCTCTTCCGAAGCGTCAAGATGTTCTATGATTCCTTTTTCGACCAAATAATTCCAATCAATCTCTCCTTGTTCTAATCTTATTAAATGTTCATTGCTCAATCTAGGCGCCCCATTATCAACTATTATCAAAGGCCTCAAAACTCTTCCGGGCTCCGTTGATATCAGAACCGTCTTGAAACTTTTGTTGTTTCTAACATTCAGCTGCGGAGGCAATTCATTAGATCTTCTCTTTTCTCTTATTTTACTGACAAAATCATTAGGATCATCCACACTTCCTACAAAAATTCCATTCAAGAAAACATCAGTTTCTGCTTCGTTAGGTTCGGCCCCATCCTTTTTCAATCCGAATTCCTCTAATCCTTTCATAAATTTATTTCCGTCGAGACTTATGAGAGTTGAAACTTTGCTTAGTATAGCAAGATTTTTTCTCAAACCAAT
>CAYHJV010000087.1:2987-3429 GCA_964357045.1 Candidatus Woesearchaeota archaeon
AAACCAATTTCAGTTCCTTCAGGTGTTTCAATAGGGCAGAATCTTCCATAATGTGTCGGATGCAACGTTCTTGCCATAAAATTTTCTTGGTCGCTTGAAAGCATACTTGAAACTCTCTGCAGCTGAGAAATTGTTGCAAGATAATTTGTTTTGTCCATATTCTGAGTCACTCCTGATCTCTCTCCAGTCCAGCTGCCTGTAGCAATAGCCGATTCAACTCTGTGAGAAAACAAAGTTGATTTCGCAATTATTTTTATAGAAAAGAATTTTTTTCTTTTTGTTGACTTCTGTAAAGAATACTGAATATCTCTTATCAATATACCTAGGTTGACTCTAAACAAAGTTGCAAGAAGATCTCATGAAAGTCTTACCCTTTTATTTGCGTAGTGATCTTTATCCGTTCTCAAGCTAGGATTTTCTTTCGAGAGCAAAAACTGTTTTA
>CAYHJV010000088.1:0-3412 GCA_964357045.1 Candidatus Woesearchaeota archaeon
AAATTTGATTATGGATTATTTATATCCTCATTGCATTGCATTGAAACAAAAAAAGCAAGAGAAAATTCTGTTAAAGAATTGTACAGAGTTTTAAAGCCGGGAGCTCAAGCCGAAATAGCTGTATGGAATAAAGCTTCAAACAGATTCAAAAATGGGCCAAAAGAAAAATACGTCGGCTGGACAGATAAAGGCAAAAGATATTATTATCTATACGACGAAGACGAAATATACAAACTGTTTGAAAAAGCCGGCTTTAAAATAATAAAAAAACTCCCGCATAGCGTTAATATAGATTTTATTGTCGAGAAGCCTCATTAGTAGTTGGCTTCCCCTCGGTATAAAGAGAACCACTAATAGCAGGGTAACGATTGAAAAAAGAATCATTATGTTCAAAATTAACGTCAATTAAAAACACACCATTTTCTCTTAGAAAATCGTTGACTGTCCGTAAAAATTTTGTTCTATACTTTAATTCCTCTTTTGTTTTTTTTATAGAAACATCAAAGTGCTTACCATTAAAATTGCAGCTACCACGAAGAGTATCACTAAATCCTCTGTAAAAATTAGCCTCTCCCACATGAGTAATAACTCCTTTAATATTTTCGGTACCATCTAAAGCAATTCTATCCAAAAAAACCATGAAAAAACTATTGGTTATTTGTTTATAAAAATTATTATTCTATAAAGCTCATTTCCCCCGTTTCACTTTCATAACATCAAAAAAACTCTTTTTTTCAAAGTCAACAATTTCCATTTTCTCTAAATCAACAGTAACCTTCAACAATCCTAACATTGAAATAAAAACAGTCCCAATTAAAAAATGTTTTCCATCTTTTCTTTGCAATGAAAAAAGGAATTTCTGGATTTTATTTTTAATTCCTTCTTTTTCCATTCTCTTTGATATTAAATCCTCAACTTCTTTAAAATCAAATTCTAAATCCAAACTGATTTTCTCTGGGATTTTATCACTAGAAGCCTCAACTGGAACAAGTTTAGAATTTTCTAGCTGAAAGCTAAAGAATTTTTTATCTTCTGGAACAAAATAGTCAAAATGCTGTTTGTTGTCTTCTCCTTGAAAATCAACAATAAAAAAGCAAGAGCATGGAAAAGCTTTTTTGTTCTCATTAATGAATTTTTTGTATTCATCAAAAGAATTCAATTTCTCAACGTAAAACTGGAAGTTCATGAAAAATTAGAAGAATGAAAGTTTAAATAATTAATCTTTCTGAAGTTCACTTAGCCAATCAGGAGCTCTTTCTTTGATTACATCTAATTGAGTTTTTTGACTCATGCTGTTAACCAATCCTTGATTTAGGCGTCTTGAAACGGCATATTTCAAAAATACTTTCCCAATAACTCCGCTTAAATCTGAAAAGTAACTTTTATCTGCAGGATTTAAAGAAACCAATCTTGAATGAATATCTGGATTTTCTTTTATTATTCTGTCAAACTCTTTCCTGCTCCGATTGTTAAAAGAGCCATTTTCCATAATAGGCGGTAAATCCCAGCCTTCTCCCCAGCTAAGAAAAGTCCCTCTTTCTCTAACATTTACATTATAAAAATTAGTCAAAGAGTCTACACCAGAAATAACATCTTCACGGACTTTTGGAAGACAAACAACCTGCTCAAGAAGATCTATTTTTCTTCTGTTTTCTGCAATATCTTTTTCAAGTCCATTTAATCTTAAACCAGTTTGTTTATCGACATTATCTAACCTACTAAGCTCAGTATTAGCATTGCTTTTAAAAATATTATAATCGTTATTAAAATTGGTTAAATTATTTCTAATTGCTGAAGTGCTATCCCCTAAATCGGCAACAGTATAAACCAATTTTTCAAATTCAGGTATACTGCTCAAATCTATCGCAGGTAAACTATCCCTTGGAATATACCTACCAAACTTATTTTCTAAAGTAGTATCCCTTTGATAATTAGCAGTGCTATCGTTAACATGACGAGTAGCTAAATCATTTATTTGTCTGGAGTTATTCACATTAGTAAAAATAGAATATATACCCACAGCAAGAGCTAAACCTCCAAAGATATATGGGCCTTTCAAACTTCTTCCTTTCTCAGAACCTTCACCATTAAGATGTCTTGCTCTTTGTTCTTCAGCAAATCTTTGTTCTTCAGCAAATCTTTGTTCTTCAGCAAATCTTCCTTCTTCACTAATATCATTCCCTCCATTGCTTGATTCTCCCATCTCCAAAAACCACCTCTTAACTATTTAAAGATTTATATAATGAGAAATATCAATTTCTATTTTCAATCTCTTTTTCTTACTTAACAGCAACAGTAAATTTATTTTTGTCTTCAGGATATAATATCACGTTTGTTTCTTTCTTCAATCCCATGAATTTTACCAGTTCCTTTGGAATTCTTATTATTAAAGAATTACCGGAGTAGCTTATTTTTGTTTCTCTTGATAAGCCAAATAAACCCAATTCTTTCTCTTTTTCTTCGATCTCTCTGGCTATTTCTTCATTAAACCATTTCTCTCCACAAGAATCACAAACTAAAGCTTTAAATTTTCCAATACTTTTCCCATAGATCTTATACTCTACAAGTTTCTCCTTTAATTTCCCATCACATAAAGCACATTTTTTTTCCATTTTTTATTTCTTTTTTTGGGAACCTTTTTCCAAAAGGTTCACTTTCTTATCATAACACTAATCACAAAAAACCTTTCATTTATTTTTTTAAATACCACTCTGATATGTCTATAATCTGAAACTATTTTTCCATCTTGCATAAATTTTGCGCCTTTCTGAATTGTTTCTTTAATCTCATTAATGCTAATTCCTCTTTCTCTGACCATATCCAATGCATGTTCGCTTATTAACAATTCCATGTAATTCCATTCACTTATATGTAAGTGAAAGTATATTTAAACCTTTTCATCTTCTTTCTTCAATTTCTATTTTCAATCTCTTTTCTCAACTTCTCCACAAACTTCTCCATCTTGAAATTCTGTATTTTTTTATCGCCTTTAACTCTAACTGCAAGAGTTTTTGACTTTTCTTCTTTATCACCAATAACAATAATATAATGAACCCTCATAATCTCTGCTTCCTTGACTTTCGCAGGAATAGTTGTCTGCCTAAAGTCGGCGTCCATTCTTAAATTAGGAATTTCTTCTCCAAGCTGCTTCACAATTTTTTTTGCGTAAGCTGCATTTCTATCAGTAAAACTCATAACCCTAACTTGTGTCGGAGCAAGCCAAGCAGGAAATCTTCCATTATAATGTTCAATTAAAATTCCAATAAATCTTTCTAAGCTTCCGTAAATAGCTCTATGAAGCATCACCGGCCTTTTCTTTTGATTTTCCTTGTCAGTATATTCAAGTTAAAATCTCTCAGGCATTGAAAAATCTAATTGTATTGTTACGCATTGCCATTCTCTTCCAAGAGAA
>CAYHJV010000089.1:0-3387 GCA_964357045.1 Candidatus Woesearchaeota archaeon
TCCTTCATTTAACATATCAACCGCAAAAACAACTCTTATCTCGTTGTCGTTGTCTTCAAGCCTGTTTATTAATATTTGCTTTTCTTCACTTTCATCCTTGCTATTAACTTCAACTAATCTATCTTCATTAAATTCAACTTTTATCTCTTTAATTAAATCAGAGTCGCTAATTCTCTGTTCGTCAAAAAATTTAAAAGCATTTTTAAAAATATTGCTTTCGTCTCCTATCTTCTCTGCAATTTTTCTAATGTTTCTTATATCTTTAACTTTTAAATTCTTAATGAGTTCAACAAATAAATTATAATTTATCTTTGATTCATCTATTTTCTTTGACTTCATCAGTATTACTGGCTTTAAGTAAATCTTGTTATTTTCGGCAACTTTCCTTCTATATTGCGAAACAATAACCGCCTGCAACATTCTCTGCTTTATATTCGTATCAGATTGAAATAAAAAAACATCCTTTGAAAACTTATCTTCCCTAAACATTCTTAAATCATATTCTATTAAAACCTTGTCCTTATATTTTTCAAAAATCGGCTGGTTCTTCCAGTCAATTGTAGCCGTAAATTCAAGCAAAATATTATCTTCTCTTGAATTAACCAATTTATCTACTGTATGTTCCCAAGATGTTTTTTCTTCTCTTTCAGATTTTGATAGCTTGTTTTTTGTTAAAGCGTTAATATGATGAGCTTCATCTGAAATAAAAACCGTTTTATACTTCTTAAAATCGTCAAAAGTCATATAGTTCTCTTTAGGGTTGTTTAGCCTTATATGCAATCCGCTTATTGTATTGAAATGTATGTTAATGTTATCCTTCTCATTTTTTGAGAAATTATCAACTTGTTTTACTAAAAATTCTTGTAAGTCAATAAAAACTCTATTAGCAAAAAGATACTTTGGAGATTTTTTGTTTAAAAAGTTATCAATAGTTTTCTTAATAATATTAGTTTTATCAACAAAGAAAATAAAATGCCTATAACCTTTCTCATACAAGTAAAGCATAAAAACAACCATTAAAATGGTCTTTCCGCTTCCAGTAGCCATATTGAATAATAACTGGATTGGTAGCTTTTTGTTTTGCTCATTTTCAAAGTATTCAATGAATCTTGCAATCGCAGAAATCTGATATTCTCTTAAGCTAAATTCAGGATTTAGATTATCTAAAATATTAGTAGGAATTTCTTTTGAAATTTTACCTCTTTTCTCAAGAGAGGCATATTCAGTTGATAATTTTATCTCATCCATTTTAATCTTCTTTATAAAACTTTTTTGTTAATGCTTTATCTTTTTCACTAACTTTAAAAGTAGTGTCATCTACGCTGGACTTATTAACATACAGATGATTCATATCTAAAATATCAATCAAAACTTCTTTTTGTTTCTTCAAATCAAGCTGTTGAAATTTCTTTGAGTCAAACTTTTTAGGCTCGTATTTATACCTGTAAAATTGCTCTTTCTCAATTTTTTTACAAATAGTTAAAACCTGCTTTTGTATTTTTGCTTCTTCAAGTTGGTTAATATGTTTTTGATTCCATTCTAAAAGTTCTGTGTAAATAAAGCTTCCACCCCCTTTCCAATTTATAATTTTTGAAATTCCACCCTGTTCTCCGTTAATAGTTTTCTCTAAACGCTTTGTTGTTAATTTTTCAACATAATCCATTTGTTCACAAAGAATAAATCTCCTGCCTGTTTTCAAAGCAACTGCTCCAGTAGTTCCAGTTCCAGCAAAAAAATCTAAAACAATGTCTCCTCTTTTTGTTGCCATTTCAATAATACGCCACAAAGTTTCTTCTGGCTTTGGATGATTAAAAACCTTACCATTAAAAAGTGCTTTAATATGCAATGTCCCTCTTTCAGAATTTACAGTTTTATCCCACCAAACGGAGCGTGCCATTGTTGCCTTTTCCCTGTATTTTTCAACAATTTGCCATCCGCCATTTTGTATTTTTTTGCCACAAATATTTTGATTAGTTTCTTTTCTTGCTTTATCCTTACCCCATCTCCATACAGTTTGAACCCCCTGTGATTTAGCTGGCATTACTTGAATCCAACCAGATTTTTTATCTAATCCTATCTCATAAAAACCATTCTTATCTACTGATTTTGGATTTAAATAGAATGGATAGAAAAGATTAGGACGATTTTTTTTGTTAAATGCAATGTTTCTATTTCTTAATTCCCGTATTTCAAATCCACCAATACTATCTTCAAAAGGAAATTCTTTATTTTTATCTTCTAATCTATATAATTCATATTCACTTGATTTGCTATAAACATTTATAAATTCGTGCATATTTGCTATACCCCCATAATCTCTACCTCTTGGATTATTTACTACCGTAATAATGTCAATGAAGTTTTCTTGTCTGAATATACCATCCATTAAAACTTTTAAGTATGCTTGTTCGTTGCTATCACAGTGGACAAAAATGACACCACTATTGCTCAGTAATTCTCTTGCAACCTCTAATCTGTTTTTCATAAAAGTTAACCAAGCAGAGTGGTTAAATCTATCATTATACTTAAAACTATCACTCCCAGTATTATACGGAGGGTCTATGTATATTAGTTTTATTTCACCCCTATATTTTGGTAGTAGTGAATATAAAGCAAGCAAATTATTACCTTTAATAATCCAATTATCTTGTTTTGAAAGCTCTTTTACTTCGTGAGAGCCATTTCTATCGTATTTTTTCCAATTCGTTAATACTTTTGGCTCTTTAATTCTATCTATTTCGTCTGGAGCAAGAATTGTATTGTAAAAAATCTCATCCCTGCCGTTTTCTTCCTTTGTTTGTCCACCCTCTAACATACAGTCTTTGTGCGGAAAAACTAAAGAAATTTCATCCTTTTGAGTGATAAGTTTTTTATCATCAGATAACCCAATTTCATTTTCAAAAACTGTGAATGAATCGGGCAAAAATTCATTCATTGTTGCAAACTGCAAAAACTTATCTTTTAGAAAAACTGTAGAATTACCAACCTTTTTGAAAAAGTTATTTTTAGCCTCCGAATCTTTTAATAGCAAATCTAATAACTTCTCATCATCACTGCTAACAAGCTCAATAAGTTTGTTTTTCAAAACCTGCTTATCTTTTGATACAAGCCTGCTGTCTTTTTTGATAAGTTTTTCTATATGTTTTATAAGATTTTGCATAAAATTATTTGTTTTTTACCTTATTAAGAAACTTATTAAATTCCTCTTTGTCTATACGAAATGCCTTGCCTATTTTGTAGGCTTTAATCTTTTTGGCTTTTATATAGCGGTAAATTGTCATTTCTGAAACCCGCAGTTTTTTGGCAAGTTCCTCAACGAGGTAAAACTCTTTTTCTTCCGCCATTTTTTATTTTAACACTTTTAATTTTTCTATTATTTTATTAGAT
>CAYHJV010000090.1:0-3328 GCA_964357045.1 Candidatus Woesearchaeota archaeon
GATGAAGAATTTGATCAATTGCCGGCAGGTCGATAAGTCTTTTGTGTATTCTCATTTCAAACCTGTCAAAAGTAGCTGTTCCAGAGCCGCAAGGACTTTTTCTAGTTGTTATTCTAAGTTTTTTAGTTGGCAATGGAACCGGGCCCGAAATTGCTATTCCTGATTTTTGAGCTATTTCTTTAATAGATTTACAAATATCATTGATTGTTCCAATGTCTGTGCTGTTTAGTTTAATTCTTACTTTTGGCATATAGATTAAATCTAGAAATAGTTTTTAAAGCTTTTTGTATAGCAATTCAATCCAATTCACTTCTTATTTTATGATTTTTATTGTTTATCTCAAAATCCTGCATGTCTTCACTCCAATAGTGTTTCTTTTCGTTGATCACTTTAAGAACATCGAAGATTAATAAGAAAAAGATTGAAGCCAAAACTCCTACTAGGAAAAAAGATACAGGTATGTGAACCGTTTCAAAAATCCCGCTGAAAGGAGAGTAAACAATTAATGCAGTGGCCACAATTGCAATGAGGGACGCTAGGACTAAAGGTTTATTTGTGAAGGGAGATCTCGCTAAAGTTGGTTTTCTAAATGACCTGTAATTAAATGCATTCGCAAGTCCAAGCAGCACCATTGTAACGAAGGTTATAGTTCTAGCAGTTGGTTCAGGCACTCCCGATTTTATAGAGAAGTAGAAAACAGATAATGCAAAAATACACATCATTAATCCTGAGATTAAAATCATCATTAAGAGAGGTTTTGTCACTATGTCAGATCTTTTTCTTGGTTTTAGAGACATTACATCCTTCGAGTAAGGATTGAATGCAATTGTTATCGCTGTTATTTCATCTGAAAAAAGGTTCATGAATAAAATTTGAATCGCCACGAGCGGGGTTGGAAGTCTAAGAAGAACGGCTAAAAAAATAAGTGACACTTGAGCTATGTTTATTGAAATTTGATATGTCGCGAATTTTTGGATGTTTGTAAAAACAGTTCTTCCCTCTTTTACAGCATCGACTATTGTAGCAAAGTTGTCGTTTTTTAATGTTAAATCAGCGACAGATCTTGAGACATCTGTTCCATTTTTTCCCATGGCGACGCCTATATGGGCTTCTTTAAGTGAAGGGGCGTCGTTGACACCATCCCCCGTCATAGTAACAATTTCTCCGTTCGCCTTTAAAGTTTGGACAATCCTTAATTTGTGTTCTGGCTTTACTCTTGCAAATATAGTAATTTCGTTTATTATTTTAGCCAGATTTTTATCTGTTAGATTATCTAAATCTTTTCCTTCTACAACTTGATTAATTTTCAATCCAATTTGTTTTGCTATAGCAATTGCAGTTTCTTTACTATCTCCCGTTATCATCTTTACTTTTATCCCTGCTTTTTTACATAATTCCAAAGCTTCTTTTACTTCTTCTCTAGGTGGGTCTTCCATTGCAACAATTCCTATAAATATTAAATCAGATTCGACGTTTTCAAATCCACTATTTTTATAAGCAATCCCTAGAGTTCTAAATGCATCTGAGGTCATTTTTTTATTGGCCTCTAAAATATTTTCTCTTTCTCTTTCGGTCAAGGTGAAAACTCCATCGTTTTTTCTTATGAATTTGCATCTTGAAAGAACAATCTCTGCAGCTCCTTTTGAGTAAAGCATTTTTTCTCTTCCTTCTTTGACGACTAATGACATTAGTTTTCTTTCTGAACTAAAAGGAACTTCTTTTTCTATTTCAAATTTTAAGTCTTCTTTGAAAATACCTGCCTTAGCAGACATTATAAGCAACGCGGCTTCTGTTGGGCTTCCTATGGGTTTGTATATTTTGTCTTCGCCAGTTCTTGATATTTTCGTATCGTTGCATATGACGGAGGATTTTAAAAGTAGATTCAGAATTTCATCTTTTTTAGCATCTACTTTATTTTTATCTAGAAGAAAATCTCCCTTTGCCTCATAGCCGACTCCTGTCACATCATAAATTCTTTGCCCGATAACAATTTTTTTTACTGTCATCTCTCCTTTTGTTATTGTTCCTGTTTTGTCAGAGCAGATCACAGTTGTTTCACCGAGAGTTTCAATTATAGACATTCTATTGACTATTGCATTTTTTTTGGCCATTTTATAAGAGCCGCTGGCTAAGGCCGTGATTAATACAACCGGAAACCCTTCAGGGAAAGAAGCGACTGCTAGTGCAATTACAATTATCAAAACATCGACTAATAATTCGTAATTAAACACAGGGGCTTTTAGGAGAAGTATTAACCCTGTGAGAATTGCCATTGAAGCTCCTGCGGCGGTCATGTATTTTGCGATTTTATTGACTTTGTTTTGAAGAGGAAGTTCTTTCTCTGCTTTAGAAATCATTCCTGCAATTTTCCCGAATTTTGTATTCATTCCTGTATGAATAATTCTTGTCGTACATTTCCCATTAACTACGAAAGAGCCCATGAAGAGAGTACTTTTGTCTTCGTACTTTTTCTCATCCTTGACGACATATTTTTTTATCTCTCTTGATTCTCCTGTTAAAATAGATTCATCAACTGAAAGTTCTGTTTCTGTCAACACAATACAATCGGCAGGTATTTTTTCACCATTTCTTAAAATTATAATATCTCCTGGGACAAGTTGATTAGATGGGGCCTCTCTTTCTTCACCATCTCTTATTACTATTGAAATCGGCATGATCATACTTTTCAAGGCATTTATTGCAGTTTCTGCTTTATATTCCTGGATAAAACCGAGTACTATAACCAGAACAATAACACATAGAAGAACGTATCCTGTAATGTCTTTTCCGACGAAAAAAGATATTGCCATGGCTATCAAAAGAAGATATACAACAAAATTGTTTTTAATCTGCCTAAACAAAATCCCCAACGTAGAAGCTCTGCCGACATCCTCTATTTCATTTTTACCGTGAGTGTCAAGAAGTCTTTTCGCCTCTTCTTCTTTTAATCCTCTCTCTTTCAGGGACATAAAATTTATAGGAAAACTGTGCTTATAAATTTTAGGAGAATTTAAATTTTGGGATTTTACGAGAAAAATGACTCGCTGCCGCTCGCGATTGATAGAAGAATTTTAATACAATATTAATTTTATTGATATCAATTTTTATCAATATCTCACGAGTTTATGAGTGAGCAATTTTTTACCTTTCTTATTATAATTACTTAATCCTCATCGTCTTGATTGTATTTCTTCGGGAATTCATCTTCGTGGCCAAAAAGTGTAGAAATAAAATCAAAAAATCTAAGGATCATCTCAAGAGCTATTATGAATAAAAAGTAGACTAATACATTATCTAAAAGGGATGGGATCTGGCTTATGTGTGTTAC
>CAYHJV010000091.1:0-3303 GCA_964357045.1 Candidatus Woesearchaeota archaeon
TTAAATGGGCTTGATGATTATTTTGACTTTTATTATACATTTTGTCTTTCCAAGCGGAATACAAAATTAGAAGGACTGCTATTCCTACCGAGCCGGCTTCTGTGATTGTTTTTATGTCTACATCCATGTTAGTACTTGACAGGTTTTTACGACTATGCTAGATACTAAGCAAAGGTCGCAAGATCATTAGTTACAAAAATATTATGTTATTACCTACTATTGGATTCATCGCGTGGTTTGTGGGTCTATTTTTTATCACTATCGAGACAAATCAAGTTGAAATGTTACAAAGATTAGTTGTTTATCTTTTTGTCTCTTTAATGTTAATGATTTTCTACACGGCACAATCGGGGAAATAATTACTCCAGTTTTTTTAACTGTCCTTCCACTCTTCGTTCAAATACTTTTCGTTGTACTTCTTTTCGTTTTTCTTTTTGATCAACAGAACTTTTAAGTTTGTTATATTCTACTGCTGAAAGACTAATACCAAAGTATTTAAGAGCTTCAATAATCATATCAGATGCTTGTATTCTACCTCGAATAAGTTTAGGCTCTCCGGTCTCAAATCTTTTTATCGGTTTACCATACTGAAAGGTTTCGTAAATTTGTTGTCCTAATTTAGCTTGTGGAAGTTGTTGACCAATGTGGCGACCCAAAGACGGAACAGGCAAAACTTCTTTTCCATATTCATCAAATTGTTGCTTTTCTTTGGGTTGAGTAAATGGCTGACCGGTAAAACTATTAATTCTGAACCCTCTTTCTATAATAATTTTTGATACTGGATTGGAAGTAAGGAATCTTCCACCAGTATCAAAGCCCGTTGGTATAGTTCTAAAAACATCACTAAATGGAAGAGCTGATTTTACATTTAAGTACAGGAGTTTTCCCTCAAAAGTCATTCCTGTCTTAATACGTAAAACAGATCTTACTTTATCCTTTGCTTGATTAACCTCATTTATATAATCTACATATTCCTGAAGAAGTGCTCCAACCACAAGGCCTCGCATTGGATGTTTGACCGGAAATTTGAAAGAAAACTCAGTGATATTTTTCATCCAGTTATAGAAGGGAAGTGCTCTTCTAAATACCAAACGTTCTGTTCTTGAAAGATGAGAATAGTCAAAAAGAAATTCGTTGACGTACTTCAATCCTTCTGCTGGTGGAACAGGTTTTTCGAGCTTAACCCCAAGAAACTTTCCTTCAGTTTTCGAAATATATACAGCTCCCCTAAACCAATTTTCTACAACTTTATTTAATTTACCTATTGGAGTTCCAAGTGCTATCCACCCCTTTATAAGATTTTGTGTGGCCGCGGCAGGTATTCGAAGTCCTTTATAATTTTTAGCTTGCTCTAAAAGATTTAACCAATTTTCTATCGGACGTAAAAGTTGGGTTCGTTCTTTAGGAAGTCCACCCAAGAATCCAGTTTTAGGAGCTTCTCCCCCAGCGTATTCTTTAACAAAAACACCTTTGGGGATTTCACGAGTTTTAATACCAAAACTTTTTCCTATCTTTGTCGTCCCAAAAAGTTCTTTAGCAGATTTAGCAAATGCCACCGGATCTGTTTTTGCAAGTGTAGAAAGTATAATATTACCAACCAAGTTATTATAAAACCAACGCGGAACTAAATTAAGAACTGATACACGCCACATATCAATTAAAGGATCATAAGTAAGACGCATTATCTTTTCAAATTTACCAGGTTTTGTAAATGTATTCAGTTCATCGGCTATTGTTTTGGGTATCCAATAAGACTCTACTTTCTTAGATACTCCCACAACAACCCTAGGTCGTGTTTTTATTTTTTCAGTTTCCCGAAGAATTGCATTAATCTCAGCCAGTTGTTTATCAGTGTAATCTACAATGGCTTCAGGAGCTTCTGCCCGTAAACTATTCTGAAGATCCTTTACTTGCTGACGTAAAGTTCTATATTGTTGATACGATTCTCTTGCAATTTCTGAATCTTTAAATCCTAATTCATTGGCAATATCATCTCCAAGTTTTCCCCATATAGTTTTTTGACCACCAAGAACTTCAGGAAGTTCCCCGGTACGCTTGTTTGCGTACTGTTCGAGTAACTTTGCAGGATGATCCCGCAATATTTCTTGGGCTATATTAACCTGAGCATGAAGTTCTTCTGAGCGCGTACTCTTAGTTATAATCTTTTTTGGTTCAAACTTAGGTAACTTTTTTTTAGACCTCAATAATTCTTCAAATGATTGTCGGAAAAATCTTAGGCTTCCAGACGGTTTCCATTCTTCAACCTGCATTTTTTCAGCTAACTCAGGATTTTTACGATATTCTTTAATAATTACTTTATCTCTTTCCGCAAAAGTATCTCGTACAGAATTAACTAACTCTTCATTCATTTTATCCCGAAATACTTGTAAGCGATTTCTTGGAATAGCAACTCTAGGATCTTTTATATAATTATCTTCTGCCAGTAATTTACCGGTAAATCTTTTCAGGTAACCTCCCTTAGTTCTTTTACCAGTAGTAGCAATAAAATCAGATTTCTTAAGTAAATCTTCGGCAAGATATGGATAATATATTGGATCAACTCCCATGGCTTTTAATTCTTCCCGATTTCTTCCTGTTACCGTTTCTACCGGTTTCCAACGCCTATTTTCTGCCTGCTCGGGTAAAATCTTTTTTCGAGCAATCAAATCCGCTTCTATCTCATGATTAGTTTTTCTCCATAGATCAACAGCAGATTTCAAATTAACAGATGGTTTTTCTACATTTATAAGACCTTGAGTAACCGAAGAGTATGTTTTTAATTCTACGTCATTAAGTTTAGAAAGTGCTGCATTAAGCGGATCTTCTTTGCTTAAAACTGCGGATCTCCCTTCAAAATATTTATCCATGTGTTCTTTAAGCATTTCTCCAAATCGTTCCTGTTCTTTAGTCCTTCCAAAAATTTTACGTATTTGAGTAAATAGGGGACGCTCAATCCTAACTTTCGTTTCGGCGAGGGGTTCGAGTTCTTTGGGAGTCTGCTTAATTGCTTTTTGAGTAGCTTGATTATAGAAGTCGGTGAGTATTTCTTTATCAGTTGCTCCCGCTTTATATCTCGCTTCAATCTCTGCTCTTTCGGTATAACGAAAAATCTTTTGTCTAAATGCTTCTTCGGTCGGGGTTATCTTCGGAGCTTTAAGATGTGGGTCTTCAAATGCTAAAACCCTTCCTTTTTTAGAGATTTTATTAAACTCTGCTACAAACTCCTCCGCACTTTTATACTTCCTTGCTTCTTCGGCGAGGGGTTCGAGTTCTTTGGGAGTCTGCTTAATTGCTTTTTGAGTA
>CAYHJV010000092.1:0-3262 GCA_964357045.1 Candidatus Woesearchaeota archaeon
ACCCCAGAAATTGCCGGTTTCAGAAACTGCAGAAAGAAACCCGGAAAGTGTTTATGGAGAGTCAAAGCTTGTAGTCGAAAAGATTCTTCATTGGTACGATAAGATTTACGGAATAAAGCACATAAATCTTAGATATTTTAATGCGGCAGGAGCAAGCTTAGACGGAAAGCTGGGAGAAAAGCATAATCCAGAAACACATATCATTCCTAATGCAGTAAATGCTGCAATTAACAATTCGGAATTTAAGCTATATGGTAATGACTATGATACTAAAGATAGAACTGCAGTTCGCGATTATATACACGTTGAAGATTTAGCAATTGTCCATATCCAAGCAATAGATAAATTAGAAAAAACTAACACTAGCGATAATTTTAACCTTGGAACAGGTGTTGGTTATTCAAATCGCGAAGTTTTGGATATGGTAAAAAAAATAAGCGGAGTTGATTTCCAAATCAAAATAACATCTAGAAGGCTAGGAGATCCGCCAGAGATTTATGCTGATAACAGTAAAGCTGAAAAAGAATTGGGATTCAAACCACAGTATTCGGATCTTGAGACTATTGTTAAAACTGCATGGAATTGGCATAAAAGTAATTCAAAATGAAATTTTTATGGGTACTTCTAATTTTGGTATTTATTTTCATCTTTCCAATTAAAGCTAATGCAGAGTCAGATTATGTTCTTCCATACCCCTCGTTTATGCCGGGAAATCCACTTTATAAGATTAATCTAATTAAAGATAAAATTTTAAAGTATTGGTATTTTGGTAATTTTGGACAATTTAAATATAACCTTAAGCTCGCTGATAAGTATCTTGTAGAAGCTAAGACCCTTTTTGAGTATAAGCAATATTTGCTTGCTGTTTATGCTCTTGAGAAATCAGATCTCTATTACAATAAACTTCTACCTAATCTTCTAAATGCAAAAAAAGAAAAAAAGAATATATCACAAAGCGCAGCTATATTCAAAAATGCATCTCTAAAACATGTAGAGATATTAGAGAAAATTAAAAATGAAATTCCAGAAAATTTTGTTTGGCTGCCTGAAAAGAAAAGACCAACAGAACTTAATTTAAAAGAAATCTTTAATAAATCAATATCCACAAGACAAAAAGATTTGTGAAAAAATTACTTTTTTTCTCTTACGGTATTTTCCTTCTTGCTTTAAGCATTTTTTCCTACGTATTTGTTGATCAAAATCTAATTTATCTTAAGAATCTTTATTCGGGTTTTCAATCTTCAGAAAGAACGATTACAACTATAGTTTATATAATTTTTATTTTTATTTTTTTCTTTTTTTATTTTGTTTTTCTTAAAAAAGCTCAAAAAAAGCTTATTAAGATTTTGGACCTAAAGATTCTAATTGGACTAACTTTACTTATTTTGCTTTTCTCTTATTCTGCATTTACCTCTTTTGATATTTTTAACTATTTAGCAACTACAAAAACCCTATTTTTCTATAAAGAAAATCCGTATATTGTTATGCCCATTGAATTTATGGGAGATCCTTTACTTTTATTTACGCATGCTGCTAATAAAATCGCTTTGTATGGACCTTTTTGGATAGGCTTAACAAGCATTCCTTACGTTTTGGGATTAGGAAATTTTCTTTTAACTCTTTTTTCTTTTAAACTTTTCGTTTCCTTGTTCTATTTAGGGACCGTGTATTTACTTTGGAAGATGTCAAAAAATTTATTTTCACTAACTCTTTTTGCTTTAAACCCATTGGTTGTTATGGAAAGTCTGAGTAGTTCTCACAATGATATTGTAATGATGTTTTTTGCTCTTTTATCTTTCTTTCTCCTTATGAAAAAGAAGACAATTTACGCATTTATATTCTTAGTTTTTTCAATTTTTATAAAATATGCGACGATTTTTTTACTTCCTGTTTTCATATATTCAGCATGGAAAATCTTTAAAAAAGAAAAAATAGATTGGCAAAGAGTATTTCTATTTTCGGCGCTATCTATGTTTGTTATTTTCTTCCTCTCGTCTTTGCGAGAAGAGATTTATCCATGGTATGCTATTTGGTTTTTGTCTTTTGTAGCCCTTATTCCTAAGAAGAAACTTTTTCTCTATATTTCTTTAGCTTTTTCTTTTGGACTACTTTTTCGCTATATCCCATTCATGCTTTTGGGGACTCATTTTGGATTAACTCCTACTATTAAAACGATTGTAACTTTTACTCCTCCAATTTTGATATCGATCTACGTCTATCTTAAAAAGAGTATATGGTTCAAAAGATTTTTATAACGATAGTTGCGATTCTAACTTTTTTATCAATACTCCCACTTCTTAAAAGCGGATTTCCTCCAACGCATGATGGAGAATACCATGTTGTTAGGTTTTATGAATTTGATAAAGCTTTAAGAGATGGAAATTTTTATCCTCGCTGGGCTCCGGACTTAAATTATGGCTACGGAGTCCCGATTCTAAATTTTGTTTATCCATTACCAAATTATCTAGCTTCTTTTTTACACTCATTCGGAGTAAGTTTTATTGACTCGTTCAAATTAAATATGATTTTAGCAAGTTTCGTAGGAGCAATATTCTTTTATTTATGGACAAAAGAATTTTTTGGTAGGTTAGGAGGATTAATTTCATCAATTTTCTACACTTTTTCTCCCTATCATTTTTTGGATATCTACATTAGAGGTTCTGTTGGAGAAGTTTGGGCACTTGCTTTTTTTCCTGTATTCCTTTTTAGCATCACAAAATTTGTTAAAGAAGGACAATTAAAATTCGCAATCTTAAGTTCAATCTTCCTAAGCTTAATAATATTTTCTCATAATATTTTGGCTTTGATGTTTTTTCCTTTTGCCCTTTCTTATATATTTTTCTTAATTATTAGATCTAAAGATCCTAAATACCTAATACTTAATACTTTCTACATAATACTTTTGAGTTTGGGACTTTCTTCAGTCTTTTGGTTACCGGCTCTTATTGAAAGAGAGTATGTTAGAGGACTTGGAGTATTTGATTACTCGTTTCATTTTCCGGAATTTTATGAGCTTCTCATTCCTTCTTGGGGTTCTGGATTCTCTGGTGGATCTTTGCAAAATCAACTCTCATTTCAAATAGGAATAGCCAATTTATTGGCTTTTTTCGTAGCTCCTATAACTGCTTTAATTCTTAAAAAAAAGAAAGATAATAATTTCAAAATTATATTTTTCTTTATAGGATGGTTCATTTTAATCTTTTTTTTAATGCTAAAAGTATCAATGCCGATTTGGGAAAATATTCCGTTCATGAATTATTTC
>CAYHJV010000093.1:0-3255 GCA_964357045.1 Candidatus Woesearchaeota archaeon
AAATTTGGCTGTTTCTTCAGATTTAAAAAATTGGAAGAGGTTTGGAATTATTTTTGGTGAGCAGAATAAAGATGTTGTTTTGTTGCCTGGTAAGGTTAAAAAAGAGTATCTTGTTTTTCACAGGCCAGAAGGCAATTTCCAATTTTCTCCGCCGCATATTTGGACAGCTTGTTCTAAGGATTTAATACATTGGGGACATGCGAAAACTTTGAATGTTACGAAAGGGCGCAAAGAGTTTGAGAGAAGCGGGGCAGGTCCTCCTCCTATAAAAATTCATGGTGGTTGGCTTTTCCTTTTCCATGCTGTTTCAACTTTTCACCCTAAAGATTTTCTTTATAAACTTAAGAAGGTCTTTGGATTTGAGGTTGAGGATGGACATGCTCTTTATGCTACATGGGCCGCAATTTTAGATTCTAAAAACCCTAGAGAAATTATTAAGAGAAGTCATATTCCTGTGATGGTTCCTTTGAGGAAATATGAGGTTTCGCTCGAAGGTAAAAGAGTTATTTTTCCAACTGGTTTGATTTGGGATAGAAACAAAAAAGATCTTTTGATCTATTCTGGGGCTGGTGATCTGTACGTGACTGCTAAGAAGATTGCTTTGGGCGAAATTTTGAAGACGCTGAGGAAGGTTTAAGGTTAAGTTTTATAACTTCCCACATAAGAAGGAACTTCTTTTTTACCTAAAAGTACGTGAGTTAAGGCTCTAACATTTCCATCATCTATCCCTAATAAATGTGTATTGTGTTCATGGTAATCTTTATGGTTTTCCATTACCCAAGATTGATAACCTAATCCTCCGATACTCTGCCTTGGAACAAGAATTAAAGGAAGTTTTTCTATTAAAGGATTTGACTTCATTGATTCAATTAAACTTATTAGAGATTCAATGTTTGCTTTTCTTTTTTTAGAAAATCTGTATTTGACATTTCCGCGTGAATAACTATCTACTTCCTGTGCCGTATCAATAATATTACCAGTCGTAAGCCTTGGGTCAATTCCCCTAGTTTCAGGCCAGGCGCCCATTTCATTTAGATTTACTAGCCCATACTTCCAGGATAGTTCATGATATCTTTTCACTCTATCTAGGTCCTCTTCTAAATATGGTTTCTCTTCAAATTCTTTTAAGTTTTTTCCAAGCTCAAGACCATTTATGAAAGCATTTAATTGTTTTTCTGTGTAATCTTCATACTTTACATTAGCTTCTTCATATAACTGGTTTAGATTATTATGGGAAATTTGTGTTTTATTTTCAAATGGAACTTTCATAGCTTGAGCT
This sequence comes from Candidatus Woesearchaeota archaeon, assembly GCA_964357045.1. Lineage (GTDB taxonomy): Archaea > Nanobdellota > Nanobdellia > Pacearchaeales > GW2011-AR1 > CAYHJV01. Next base: position 1,280 of record CAYHJV010000093.1, read on the forward strand.
ACAATAAATGCAAGTTTCACATCTGTAGGTTCAACATTTAGCATAGAACAAACTTGGTGATGTTATTTATAAAGATTTAGGCAATAATTTCTTTAGCTCATTTAAATTTATTTTATAGGCTCTAACAAAAGAATCATTGACATGGGCGTAAAGTAAAATTTTTTTTTCGTTGAGAGGTAGGTAGTCGCTTGCAAATGTTATTGTTGTTGCTTTTGGATCTTCAAGTAAAGGTTCTGGAGAAACCCATGGAATCTCACCTGTTTTTGGGTTGAAAAGGAATAAGCCTGGCCTGAATTTTCCATAAATTTTTTTTCCATTTATTGTTTTTGTTGGTTCTCTGCCATTGACAATTCCAACGAGAAGGTTTTTGTTTTTTATTGGAATAAAGCAACAAGGGGAAGCTTCATTATTAATCCAAGAATATTTTATGTTTTTTGGGTTAAGAACTATTTTTAGATATTCCCATTCCTTCTCTAGGCTTTTAGCTTTTGAAGCAGAAACAACAGAAATTTCTCTTCTACCATTAAAAACTAACTCTTCATTCAAACTAATTCTAAATCCATTGAACTTTACTGGAGAGATAGTTACTTCTTTGAACCCCTTCACAAATTTATTAAGGGGATGCAATGTAGGAATCGTTGCTGTTAAATCATAAAGGGATTTACCTTGTGCATGTCCTAAGAAAACTTCATAACCTTTTTTATTTTTTATTTTGAAAGCTATTGTGAAGTAAACATTTCTAATACCTCTTTCAACAAAAATATCTGGATCTTCTAAACCTATAAAAAATCTATCTTTGTGGACTCTATTATTAATGATTTTATCAATTCCTTTTATTTTTAAATCAGTCCTTTTTTCCCACTTTAATCCATTTTTACTATCTACTATTATTAATTTACTTCTATCTAAAAATCCTGGCATGTTAGGATTTCCTTTTCTTTTTATAATCACTCTCGCAAGCCCTAAATATGGATTAGAGGAATTTTTATCCACTGCCAAAGCCATAATAGGTTTTTTTCCAGAGAAAGTTCCCAAAACAGGTTTACTCCAATAAGAAACAGCGTTGCTGAGTTTCTTCCAGGTCATTAACTTATATGTAATCTTTCCTTTATAACATTTAACATTTTTTTGGCGGTGACTTTGTAATCGAAATTTTCGACAGAGTGTTTTCTTCCTGCCTCGCCCATTGTTTTGCAAAGCTCCTCGTCGTATAATAGCTTTTTTGTGTATTCTACTAAGTCGCTTATGTTTGCTCTATAACCAAAAGTTTTTGGTTCTTTGAATTTTACGATTTGTTTAGTTGAATAACCCATGTTTGGATAAGCCCATTCTTCATTGAGTTGCATTTCTTCTCCCACCCTTGCAAGGAAACCTGTTTTACCGTGAATTATTGTTTCTGCAGGGCCGCCTACATTTATTGAAATTACGGGTTTTCCACATGACATTGCTTCAACTTGAATCATTCCAAAACCTTCGATTCTTGACGGAGCTGCATAAATGTCACAGGCATTCAGAACTTGGGCCATAAATTCAGGACTCCATACATCATCTATGAAAGTTATTTTTTCTTTTATTCCCAACTCATCAGCAAGTTTTTCTTCTTTTTCACGCCACTCTAATGCTCCTTCACTCGGCCATGATTTGCATACATATCTCCAATTTTTGAATTCTTTATTTATTATGGCCATGGCTTTAATCATCTCCTGAGCGCCCTTGCTTGTGTTGTCTCCCCCCATTGTCAAAATCATTTTTTCTTCATCTTTTACCCCAAGCATTCTCCTCGTAGCAAGATTTATTTCCTGATCCCTTACGGGCTTGTAGAGATTTGTATCTATTCCTATAGGCATTGGAACTATTTTTGAAACGTCCACTCCGTCTCTTTTGTAGACGCTTCTGACCCATTCACTTGTTGTGAACATTAATTTTAATTGGTTAAATTCGTACTGGTAGTTTGCGACCCAGCCATCTGCGTTGAA
>CAYHJV010000094.1:0-3238 GCA_964357045.1 Candidatus Woesearchaeota archaeon
GAGAAGTTGACAAACTATTAATTGTTGGCCCAAGTTCAGCATATATCGCTTGGAAGGAAGAATTTTATCACTGTTTTGAAAAAGATCCTAATTTAGTTAGGGTGTCGGGAGACACAATGAAAAGAAAAAATATTTATGAGCACAGCTTAGAGTTTGAAATCTTTGTTATAACTTATCAGAGTCTAGCTAACGACATCTTTCAATTACAAAATTTGCTGAGAAAACATAATTTTCTTGTGGTATTGGATGAATCTCACTATATAAAAAATTTTAAAGAAGGGAGATGGGCTTCTGCAGTGATGGCCTTAGCACCATATTCAAAAAGAAGGATAATTTTAAGTGGAACACCCGTCCCGAACAATTTATTTGATCTCTGGAGCCAATTTACATTCTTGGATCCTAACGAAAGCATACTGGGGAATAAGAATACCTACAAAAAAATGATTGACAACGAAAGTATCCATTCAATCGGCGAGAAACTTCATCCTTATTACAGAAGAATAAAAAAGGCAGATTTAGATTTGCCTTTACCTAATTTTAAAATCATTCTGGTTGAACCAGGTGCTTTGCAGAAAAAAATATATGATCTTATAAGGGACCACATGCTTTCATTCACAAACTACAACCTTCGAGAGAAGAAATATTTGAAGGAGATACAAAAGGCGAAAATTGTTAGACTTATGCAAGTAGCTTCTAATCCAAAATTAATTAGCGAAAAATCGGAAGAATTCGATGTTTTTCCCTTAGGTCAACAAGAAGGAATTCGGGATTTGGACAATAAAATAAAAAATCTTATTAAGGAGCACGAAAATGAAAACTCTTCTAAAATAAAATCCACAGTAAACCTTACTCGTTCAATAGTTAGTCAAGGTAAAAAAGTACTCATATGGACTCCTTGGATATCAAATATAAAATTATTGGAAAGAGAGCTAAAAGATTTGAACCCAGTTTCAATTTGGGGCGATGTACCTCTGAACGAACTAGAAGACAAAGATGATAACAGGGAGATGAGGATTAATGAGTTTAAAACCAATCCAGAGGTCAAAGTTTTAATAGCAAACCCCGGAGCATGCGGAGAATCTATTTCCTTGCATAGCGTTTGTCACGATGCAATATATACTGATAGGACATTCAACGCAGCACAGTACATGCAATCTATGGACAGAATTCATAGAGTTGGACTAAAAAAGGGGGATAAAATCAACTACTATATTTTACTAACAAAGGGAACTATTGATGAAACAATTAACCGGAGATTGAACGAAAAAATAAGTAGGATGTATGAAATTTTGAGGGATGATTTTATTCCTATAGATTTAGATTCTTCTTTAAGAGCAATTAGCGACTTAGAGACAGATGAAGAATTAGATTACATGAATGTATTAAAAGACCTTAAGGAGACTAAAAAATGATAAACGATTTAGGTTCAATTAATAGGATAATGTCTGTTGTCGAAGAGTTAACTATAAAAGATAACACCTCTAGCGAAAAAAACGTAGAGCAGGGGTATCTTAGAAATTATTTCCTACCAATAATTGATAATGCAAAAGATGTTATAAATTTTTGTGACTTTTTAGAACTTTTATCTAGAGATAATTCAAGACTAATCATTACATCCTTCGGAAAAGAATTTCTTGAATTAAATCCACCGAATCCGTACAGAAAGTATGAATTAAATTTTGCTCAAAAGAAGTACCTTATTTACAGATTGATGTCCTCAGAGAAGTACAAAGGAGATATCCAGAACTTTGTGCGAGGATTCCTCTTAAATGAAAGCGGGGAACTTTCCTTAAGTAATTTCGGACACGGAAACAATCCTTTTTTATTAGAGCTGTTGAAAAAATTAGATTTTCTTTACCAAGAAGGGAAAAAGTTAGTAATTAAAGAAGAATATGAAAATGAAATTCTTTTATACAATATAAACCAGAAAATTCCATTAGCAAAGTTATTAGAAAATAAGGTTGAAGACGCTATCCGGGGAAATATTGCCGAACATTACGTTTTAAATTGCGAGAAAAAGAGGTTGGGAAACGAGGGAAATGCTATAAAAGTAAATATGGTTTCTTTGCAAAATGCTGCGGCCGGTTATGATGTCGCCTCATTTAACTCAAAAGAAAGTAAAGATTTTGATAGGTTTATAGAGGTCAAATCGGGCCAATTTTCTAAGGTTCACTTCTTCATTTCAAAAAATGAGATAAAAAGGGCTCAACAAGAGAAAAACAACTACTGGTTGTACTACGTAGAGATGAGTGGTAGAAAACCAATTAAACTCAAAATGTTTCAGAACCCTATAGAAACGATTATAAAAAATGAAAAAGAGTACATTGTTGAGTATTCTCAACTCGAGATTAGAGAGAGGTAACATTATATGCTAAAGTTTTGCTTTTATAAGTTTTATTCGATTTTTAGCTGAAGAGTAGTATCTCTTATTTCTTTCTATTCCCACAAAATTTCTGCCTAAATTAAGAGCAGCCACCGCAGTCGTACCACTGCCTAAGAAGGGGTCTAAAACAACGTCTCCTTTTTTAGTAAAAAGTTTAATGAACCATGCCGGGAGAGCTTCTGGAAAAGCCGCACTGTGATTCTTGTTAGATGATACCGTAGCGAGGTGTAAAACATTGGAAGGGTAAACTTTCCTTCTATTTGCCCAATTCATCACTCTTCTGCCAAAGCCACTTTCCGTTCTAGACATTGTTCTTACTTTATCATTCACGTAATTTTTTTTAAGTCTTTCCTTGGCCCAGTTTCCTATTTCAACTTTTACGTTATCTTGGTACATTTTAAACTTCTTTTCTTTTGTAAAATGTAAACATCTCTCCCAAGAATCTCTAAATCTGTTTGGCCATTTTCCTGGAAATGCGTTTTTTTTGTGCCAGATGTACTCTTCTGTCCAAATCCAACCCTGTTCTTTCATTTTTAGGATTAAGTTAAGAACGTAGATATGTCTCTCTCCATCTACTATGTTTTCCTTCATATTTAGTATGAGAGAACCTTTACTTTTTAGGACCCTTTTCAATTCTTGAGATATAGGTAAGAACCAATTAACATATTTTTCCGCACTAATACCGTCGTAATCTTTTTTACGTCTATCCGCATAAGGCGGGGAAGTGACTACCAAATCAATTGAATTATTTGGAATCTCTTTTAATTTATCGAGACAGTCTCCGTACAATACAATATTTGTTTTCATTACATCCGCGGCAAGGATACCTCGGGTTTTAAACCGAGCGAGGAATTG
>CAYHJV010000095.1:0-3185 GCA_964357045.1 Candidatus Woesearchaeota archaeon
TCTCATTGATTAGATGCCTTAGTTTGTGTATCTGCCTACGCGTCGAGTTGTTTTTCTAAAATGGTGTTATTTTTTAGTGGTTACAATAGAAAGATTTAAATATCAATGTTTTAACTTTAAACCATGAAAGTTAAACTGACAATTCCAGGAGTAAAAGAAGCAGCTAAAGAAGCTATTTGGGATGCTCTAGAATCAATTTGCTCTCCAGACAGGGAACATATTTTTTCTGCGGGGGCTATCGAAAGAGTCGTTAACGCTGGCGAATTTAGAAAGACTTACGGAACTCTTGATACTATTTATTTTCTAATTGGGGAACTATATGAAGAAGGGAGAATCGAAAGATTCAATGTAGGAGAAAGATATGATACGTATAAATATAGAACAATCACAAAAAAGAAATAATTTTCTAATAGTTTAGTATTTTTATTATAATAACTTTATGTTATATTCAATCGTCGTGTAGAATTATGACGGGGGTTGCCACCATAGTCCTTTGAACAGATAGTATCCCTTCATTATAAATTTGTTTAGACACTTTTTATTTCAATTTCTTTTCCATAATAACTATGGATTCTCTAAATCCTGCTTGCTTATTTAGATTTATTGAAGAATTATTTTCAATATCCATTGTGACAAAAACCTTGCTTTCGCCTTTTTCTTTAAGCCATTTAAGTAATTCTTTCAATAGTTTTTTTCCAATTCCCTTTCTCCGATATTCTCTTTTTACATAAATCAAAGCAACTTCGGCATTTCTCTTTTTGTTGCTCAAGACAGCATCCCCAAAACCGATTAATTTATCTTTTTCTTCTAAAACTAAAAATTTCTCTTTAGAAGAATTAATCGCTTTTCTAAATCCGTTCAGTCTAAGTTTTTTAGATTTATCTAATTCCTTTAATATTTCTTTTTTACTTTTTCTAGAAAATTTATTTTCCTCTTCATCTAGTTGACCTTCTTGGTAAATCTCATCAATTTCACTTAGGTCTTTAATTTGAGCTTTTCTAATTTTCATATTGTTGATTTGTTTTACACCTTTATTAAATTATCCAAAAAGTTCCCATTTTCTTTTTTCTAAAAAGAAACCAGAGATAAAAAAAGACTGCGAATAAACTTGGATAAACTCCTTGAGTGGAAAAAAAGAAAGAATTGAAGATTTTAGACTTTAATTAAATTTTTCTAAATCTTTAAATAGCCCTTATTTATAGAAAACTTATGGGTAATTTGCTAAGAACAATTGGATTAAGTATTGCTGTTATTGGTACGATCAACCTTAATGAATGTATTAGTGCAGAAAGCAAATTTTATCAAGAAAGGATTTCTGGATATGCAGAGATAACTCCCGAAATTAGAGCAGAGGCGAGAGAATATGCAGAAAAAGAAGCATATGAGCAATTTCCGTCTTGGAAGAGGGGACTTATGTTAGGCCTTACATCCCTTGGTTTTGGACTTGCTGTTATTCCATATGGTGCTCCTAGGAAGAAGAAGGAAGAGCGAAGTGTGGAAAGCGTCTTAAGAGACGGATTGCCTTCAGCATAGATTTTTAGCGTTCCCTAGCGTTTATTGAATTAGTTTCCTGAAGCAATAATTCTTAAATAGCCTTATTTTCCTTGAAACTTATGGGTTTTGAAAGAGATATAAGAAGAGCCCCTCTTGGCAGTTTAGTAAGAAGAATTATTCATGATGAATTGGAGATAAATAGACTTGAAAGAGAATATGGAGAAAAAAGTGGCGACATGATTAGACCATATAAGAAATCATTGAAAAGATTATATAAAGAGATCGATGTTAGGGAAGAGAGATATAGAAGATAGTCGCAATATTCTCATATTATGGTGCGGAAATCGTTAGTGATGACGAATCAAGTTTGCCTCAAGAGCCTATTCAGCAAGCTCTTGAGAGGCTGTTGACTCTTTCCCAGTGTTAGTGCTTGATTTTTTGAAATAATAGCCTATGTAGATCACTGCGATAAGAGAACCGACTGTGGCAAAGATGTACGTGTACATGCCTCGGAACTTAACCAGGAGTGCTGCGACAACTACTATAATGGTCACTAAACCGACAGCTAAACCTTCCCATGCATTAGAGCGCATTACTGAGCGCACCACCATGAGGAAGCCTGTGATAACAAGAGCGATAATAAGCCCAATTACAAATGCAATGACGTTAAAGGGCAGGCCTAGCGTGTCATTAAGAAAAAAGAGAAATGCGCAGACGAGAATTGCATACGCACCGAAAACAATCAACGTTGAAAATTGAATTAATGGTTCGCGTGCTTCTTCTTCTTTTACTGCTTTCTTTGGCATCGCGTGGGCACGTAAGAGGAAGTTAAAAAGCTATCTCTAAGGATTTTAGAAAGCTAATTATTGTGTAAGCCTTGAGACGAGGTCTTTTGGAGATTCTTTAAGAATCTGTGCCTCACGTCCCTGTTGTCTTGCAGCATCTTGTACACGAGAGTCTTCAGTATAAAGAAATGTTCTGTCTTTTGGAAGTAAATCCATTATTTCGAAACAAAATCCGTCTAAACCATCAACAAAATAAATATCTGCTTTTTCAGGGACATGAGGATTTCGAAATTCCTGTACATTATCTGGATTTAAATTGTAACCTTGTTCTTCTTTTAGCCACTGACTATCTTCACTTCTTAAAAATTCTATTTCAGATTTTAAATGAGGAATAGCCACCGCAACTAGATGAAGATCGTGGTCTTTACTTACTGGGCCATATCTCCTATGCCAATCACTGAAGTTATCTTCATACACTATCACTTTAGCCATAGATCTTGTTCTAAAAACCTCTATTTAAACCTTTCTTCTTGTTATAACTAGTTAGTGACAGATAAATTTATATAGCTTCCAGACATGTAAGCCTGTGAGTCGGGAAGCTGACTTCGGGATGTGCTCTTAAATGAGCGAGAATTGAAATGAATTCTCATTCTGAGGAAGGTCCGGACATCCGTCGTGTCCACAAGATACGGTGACAACGCGATCCTTTGAAAAAAGGATAACCGTGAGGTTAAGCAACGTAACAGAAACGGCACAGCCGCTCTTGAGCAATGAACCTGAAGGGAGCTACGAGAGAGTGGATTTGATGAAACGGACGCCTTCGCGGATGCAAGAGCCCAAGCCGCTCGCAGAGACAGATGTCAGCACGCATTGTTTGCGCGTAATGGCGCGAAATTCGACAGAATC
>CAYHJV010000096.1:0-3180 GCA_964357045.1 Candidatus Woesearchaeota archaeon
ATAACTATTTTTTTATAACGAAGATTGTTTGCATCAAACTGTTCGCCTATTCCCGTCCCAGCTACAGTGATTATATTTGCAATCTCCTCGCTAGATAAAGTCTTTGATGGACTTGCCTTTTCAACATTCAAAATTTTACCTTTCAAAGGAAGAACAGCTTGAGTTTCTTTATTTCTAGCTTGTCTCGCACTTCCTCCCGCACTTTCTCCCTCGACAAGATACAACTCTGTATCTTCTGCCTTTTTGTTAGAACAATCAGAAAGTTTTCCAGGCAAGCCGCCTAAAGAAAATGCATTTTTTCTCCTTACCAAATCTTTAGCTTTCTTAGCGGCAATTCTTGCTTGAGCTGTCTCCATAACTTTTGCTGAAATTCTTTTAGCTACATTTGGATTTTCCTCAAAAAATTCTGTCATCGCAGAGCTAGCAATAGAGTCAACAAAACCTTTAATTTCAGAATTGCCAAGTTTTGTTTTTGTCTGCCCTTCAAATTGAGGATCGGACATTTTCAAACTCACAATAGCCGTCAAACCTTCTCTTGTATCATCACCTGATAAAGAAAAATCTTTTGAAATGCCAGAACTGCCCGTCTTCTTCAAATAATCATTTAAAACTCTTGTTAAAGCCGTCTTGAATCCAGAGACATGAGTTCCTCCTTCGACAGTGTTTATCGTATTTACGAAACCAAAAATATTTTCCTGATATCCCGTGTTATATTGAACTGCAACCTCAAGGACAGTTCCTTTATCTTCTCTCTTGAAGTAAATCGGCTTATGAAGCGCTTCCTTGCTTTTGTTAATCCAACCAACAAATTCTATCAAACCACCGACAGCATGAAATTCTTCCTTTTTATCTTTTTTCTCATCAACCAACATGATCTTCAATCCAGCATTCAAAAAAACAATTTCCCTAAATCTTGTCTCAAGAATTTTGTAATCAAAATCTAACGCAGAGAAAATTTCAGGGTCTGGCCAGAAAGTAACGGTTGTTCCAGTATCATCATTGCCGGAAGTTTTTCCTACAACCTCAAGTTTTGATTTGGCATCTCCTTGTGAATATTCCTGTCTGTAAACTTTCCCACCTCTTTTTATTTCAATTATTAATTTTTTTGACAAAGCATTAACAACACTAACTCCCACCCCATGCAAACCTCCAGAAATTACATAAGATTTTTTGTCAAATTTTCCACCAGCATGCAGTTTTGTTAGGGCAACCTGGACAGCCGGCATTTTGTATCCTTTGTGCATCTCAACAGGAATTCCTCTACCATCGTCCACCACAGTAACAGAACCATCTTTATTTATAGAAACGTTTATTTGTTTACAAAAACCAGCAAGTGCTTCGTCTACAGAATTATCAACAACCTCATAAACTAAATGATGCAGCCCATCTTTGCCTGTGGAACCTATATACATACTTGGACGACGACGGACCCCATCTAATCCCTCAAGAACTTTAATGGATTCAGCATTATACTCTTCTTCTTTACTCATTTTCTCCTCCAATTTTATATAACATACATTTTGGTATAAAAGGTTTAATTATTTCAATTAATTTTTTTGAATCTCCTTGTTTAAATCTCAAATAGTAATATTTTTTATCTCTAAAGCCAATAGTAGGATCAAGATTGAATTTCTTTCTAAAAAAGTCTTTCATTAATTCATGCTCCTCTAAAGTAAAAGAATTTGTGCATAAAACAATATAACCTTGCGTATTATCGTAACTACCATCATCACAAATCCATATTGCCAAGCTTTGGGGACTAAGTTGATTTAATATATCACTATTTATTCTTTTTATTCCATTCTCATAAAATAATTTTCGGTAATAATTAAAAACAGAATGTGTTTTAGTCGAAAAATCTATGGCATGAATAAAAGCGTCCCTTATTTTTCTTTTAACTTCTCTAAATTCAGAAATATTAAAATCTTTCAACAAATTTTTTTTATACTCCGCGTAACTCTTTTGTTTAAGTGAATGAGAAAGTCTAAAACAACTATTTTTTTCTCTTTGCCTTATACTAGCATCGCCCATTAAACTGCCTAGTATTAAATCATGTTCTTCTTGGCTAACCAATAGCAATGGATTTTTCTGAATACTATTATTCCATTCTCTTACAAGCCTTATTAGATTTCTTGCAGATGTTTTAGAAATATCGTATTTTTTAGGAAAAAACTTTAATTCTCTATCTGTCCTTAATCTTGCCAAAATACTTGCCTTACTTTTAGGAATGTTTGGAAAAATGTTTAAAATTCTACCTTCATCGATTGCTTCTGATAAAATTCTAGACCTTATTTTTAACTCTTGAGATAGAATCAACAAATCTCCTTTTCTTTTAACCCTTTTTGATAGTTCAACTAAATCAAACTTTTTTCTAACTCCTTCAAGGCCTTCCAATACCTTTATCGATTCTGCATCGTAATCGCTTTTATCTACCATATTTTTGTTCTATTGCATAAATTGGCTCGCCATAAAGGCTCGCTTATTTTCTGTTATTTTAATTCCAAATTTTCTTCCCATTAACAATATCATTTTAATCAATCCTCACGAGTTTACGAGTGAGCAATTTCCTCCAAACTAACTAATTTCAAAGTTTCCACTAAAGGTTAATTTGAGCAACTTCGCGAAGCAATAGGACTAACAAATAACTAAGCTGGACCGCGAGTTAGTCGAATTTCAACTCAAAATTCGTGATTTACAATGGAAATAAATCGCGCAACTTTATAAACTTTTCTCATCAAATTTGGTCATTTCTAGCCTTAAAAAGCCAAAATTTGAAATTCTTCCAACCATTTTTAAATGTTTTTATGCCCGTTAATTAAACAAAGTTTTATAATATTTTGTATATAATAACTATTAATAAGTGACGACAATAGAAAAGTTTAAATACTTTTTAAGATTTAAAGAAACATGAAAAAAACAATAATCGCAGTATCAATATTAATCATTCTCTTAATGTCAATCACGGCAATTACTTTAACTCAAAAAACTCCAGAAAAATCAGTTCCAAACGAGTACTCTTACACAACAGCAATTTGCGATGAAACAAATTTTTGTCAAGATCACATTGTAATCTGTGAAGGAAAAAACATAATTGCCAAAATACCAATAACAGGAGCATTCATACAGTTTTCAAAAAGCTGGAAAGATCCAAGACCCCAAGAAACAATTAAAGAATTTTGT
>CAYHJV010000097.1:0-3140 GCA_964357045.1 Candidatus Woesearchaeota archaeon
AACAAAAGTAGTAAATAATGAAATGATTATTGCATAAGTCTTTACATTTCCAATATTTTTATAAATTTCTAGAAGAGTGTTCCATACCTGCTCTTGGGGCGATAAACTTAAACCAAAAAAATTCCCTATTTGCCCTATAAAAATTAGAATTCCTATTCCCGCCGTAAAACCTACTATCACCGTTAAAGGGATATATTTTACGAGTTTGCCTAATTTTACTATTCCAAAAATAATTTGAATAACTCCTGCTAGAAATCCAGCAAGCAACAAGCCTTCGATACCAAACTTCGTTGTTGTGGCTAGAATTATTATTGCCATTGCACCCGTCGGCCCAGTTATAGAAAATTTTGATCCTCCAAAAGTAGAGCCTAAAATTCCAGCAATTATCGCCGTCCAAATTCCCATGATGGGCTGAACGCCAGAAGCAAGAGAAAACGCTATAGCCAGTGGCAATGCAACAATCGCCGTAATAAAACCAGCCTTTAAGTCAAAAATCAATCCACCCCCTTTAAAATATGATTTTAAATCCATAGAAAATGAATAAATCGAATCTATATTTAAATCTAATTAAGAATTTTTTAGAAACGCCCGGGACAGGATTTGAACCTGCGACTTCCAGCTTTCTCCTTCTATCCACGCTATCTTTAGGGAAGGTAGTGCGGTAGGAAACCGTTAGGTTTCCTTCGCTAGAAGGCTGGCACTCTATCCAACTGAGTTACCCGGGCCAGTCTATAAAATTATATAAAAGAACTATTTAAAAGGTTTCTATTAAACCTCAAAAACATCAAAATCCTTGGCAATTGAAACATTTTTAAAAACTTTCTTTGCTTCCTTCAAAATTACATTAAAATTATTCTCATATCTTTGGCTCACATGAGTTAAAACCAATTTCTTAACCCCTGCCTTCTTGGCGCCTTCCGCTGATTGCTGTGAGGTCATATGCCCATATTCTTTAGCCTTATCCTTTAAATCAGAAGCAAAACTAGATTCTATAACTAATAAGTCGGCATTTTTAGCAAAAGAGACTATTTTATTATTATAAGAAGTGTCCATGACTATTGAAATTTTTTTGTGGGGAGATTTAAAGATCAAATCTTTAGCCTTATACTTTTTGCCATTAAATTCTATATCCTTCCCTAATTTCAAATTCTTTAAATGAATCCCCTGAGGGAGCTTAAACTTCTTTAATTTCTTTTTATCAATTTTAACTTGCTCTTTAATCACAAAATTATATGCGTTGCAAGGAGGCCCATGAGTCATCCAATTTGTCTCAAGGTAAAAATCGTTGTTCTCGTAAAACTTTCCCTCTTTATCCAATTCAAAAATTTTCATGGGAAATTTATTTTGAAAAAGAAATGTTTCCAAAAGTTTAGCCATAAAATTTTTTGTTCCCTTAGGCCCATAAATTTCTAAGTTCCTAGAATAACCGCTTAGTGCTAATGTTTGTAAAATTCCTGGCAGGCCTAAAACATGGTCGCCGTGCCAGTGAGTAATTAAAATTTTTGTAATCTTGCACGGATTCAATCCCGCTTTCCTAAATTGTCTTTGCGTTCCCTCGCCGCAATCAATTAATATATTTTCACCTTGATAAGTTATCATCATAGAAGAATGATTTCTGCTCTCGCTAGGAATTGCATCGCTTGTTCCAAGAAAAGTTAACTTTACTTCTGATGACATGAATAAAAAAAGTATTCACAATTTAAAAAACCTTTCAAAGTTCCCACTAGAAACAAATTCTGGACCCCGCGAAAATTAACAGGTAAACGCTAGCTTAGTTCTTCCGGCGTTTTCACAAGGAAAACGACGCGAAGTAAGTTCTGTTGATTACTTCTTTAAGGCTGTTGAGGCCGGAGAAATGAAGATAATCGTATCCCCTCTCAAAAAAGTCAAACCAAAATTCCTTTTTATCTCGCCGTCATGCATTTCTTTTATGTTGTCCAAAACCAAGTTTATGTGGATATCAAAGGCCAATAAAGTTCCAACGAACTGTTTGTCGCCCTTCAAATGCACTAAAACTTCCTTCCCTTTGGAGTTGTTAAGCAAATCCAAGGGTCTTTCAATTCCGCTAACCATAAATTCTTTTGTTAAAGTGGTTTTATAAATCTTTTTATAGAACCGAAGAGTTTTTAAACGAAAACAAAATTCATTCAGTATGAGTACAAGAACAGGCAGAAAAACTTCCGGTGGAAGATATATAAGAAGAAGAAAGAAAAAACTTTATGAGAAAAAAGGCCAGGAAAGAGTAGTAAAACTTTCTAAAAATGAAAAAAGAAAAATTTTAAGAATAACCGGTGGAAACGAAAAAGTTTTTTTGCTTACTGGAAAATATATAAATATTGGAAGCAAAAAAATAGAAATAAAAAATGTTCTTGAAACTCCCTCAAACAAATTCTTAGCCCGTCAGAATGTATTGACAAAGGGCACAATTGTTGAAACAGAACTTGGGAAGGCCAAAATAACAAATAGACCAAGCCAAGAAGGTATGATTAATGGCGTTTTAATTGGAAAAAAATAAAAAAACTTCTCCAACTTTTACTCCTTTTCACCACGATAACAACAGAAAGCTTTATATAAGGAAAAAGTTTATAAACCCTAAGGTTTCACTCTTAAATAGCTAAATCTACAATAAAAAATAAAATATGTCATTTGTAAAAAGATGCCCTGAATGTGATAGTATAAGTCTTACTTTTGACTCCCATCTGGGTGAAATAATCTGTAATGATTGTGGGCTTGTCATAGAAGAAAAAATGGTTGACACTGGAATGGATTCCCAGGGTAAATTCGACAAATCTGAAAAAAAAGGCCGTGGCGGAGCTCCATCAAGCATGCAGAAATTTGATAAGGGATTAACAACAAACGTTGGAGAAATTTCTGATATATATAAACTAGACCCGAAACAAACTCGTAAATTTCTAAGATTAAAAAAATGGCAGGAAAGAGTTTCAACAAGTATTGAAAGAAATTTAAGATTAGCAATGGCTGAGTTGAGAGTAATTTCTTCTTATCTAAATTTACCAAGTGTAGTTAGAGATGACGCATCAAGAATTTACCATTACGTTTTGCAAAGAGGTTTGGTTAGAGGAAGGAGTATGGAAAGTGTTATAGCCGCTTGTTTATATGCTGCATGCAGGTCTTATAAC
>CAYHJV010000098.1:0-3008 GCA_964357045.1 Candidatus Woesearchaeota archaeon
TCTAATTCCATTAAATGGAATAATATTCCATTATTTATAAATATTTCGGTATTTTTAGCATTTTATTCCATATTTTCTGGAATAAATTTATATATTGTTTCAATTAATTAGTAGTACATTCCAGCTTAGCTGGAGTTTGAAATAAATATATGGAGAAATAAGAAAATGAAAGAAGAAAAACAGAAATTGATGTATCTCGGGCTTAGAGGTATCTCTTTCCGAAGGCCGGAATTTGGATATACGGAAAGTATGCTCAGCAAATTAAAAGGATTAAGCAAAGGTAAGATTATATTAGATGAACCAGAAAAGCTAGGAAAGGAAAAGCCTTTTCTTTATGACACCATCGAGAGGTATAAGGATGGATTCCAAAGGTATGAAACTGAAGTTGAATTCAAAGGGCATCAGCTATTTCCTCATCTTGTAGATATTGGGTCTGACATGAGAACTTATACAAAAAAAATGGATGAAAAATCAATCTCTGTTATTGATTTAGCAGGAATGGTTACGTCGGATTTGGAAAAAGATTTTGATTTAGAGCCGTCTTCTTTAGGAAAGCACACATATACGCAGATATGTAGACTTGATTTAAAAATCCCCCGAATTGGAATTGACATTGGGGAGTTATTTTGGAAGCGTAGCTGGCCCTTGAGATCTGGATACAGATCTGATAGTTATTTTATATTTGGCGTTGGACAATCAAACTGGAGTGGTTTATGGGCCTCTCTTAGGACTACTCAAGATCAAGAATTATTTTGTGCACCAGTAGATGTTTACTTAGACAAAAAATATCTTTGGGATTTATATGGAGATATGTTTGGGAAACAAGGAACAATTGATAAAAAATTATTGAGTGATCCAAAATATTCCCCGGAAGATTCTCTTGAGGTAAAAATCGGAGGAATTTTGGCAGTAAAATGAAAATTTTGAAAGAAATTTTACAGAAGATGAAAGAGACCCAACTAGTGAAAACTATAGAAGAAGTTGAGGCTATAAGGCCAAGCATAGATCTATCTTCAATTAGGTCTTCGATAGATGTTTCTTCAATAAGACCAAGCTACTTGGTTACAAGACCAGAAAAATACGTACCTTTATCTGGCACAATTAAACAATATACGGAGAGAGAAAAATGACAGAATTTAAACAAAAGAAAGCTGAAATATTAATGGGAAAAGTAGAGTCGGACTATTTTGATTGCCCTACAAGCCCTCATTACACAATTGAATTACGAGTAGATCCAGATGAAAAAACTGAATTTAGAGAGATATATGACAAGGATCGTTTTGGATTAAAGGAATTAATACATGTCGTGGCATCAAAAGAGTTTTTGGGAGATTTCCATCAGCCATGTCTTGCTAAAATTGCTGAACGTTGCTATGACATCTTTAAATATCATGGAATTACTGAGTATTTTATAACGAGTGGCGAGATATTTAAATCTTTTTCAGTTTTTGGAGGGTATACAGATTATAAAAGAGTAAAGGTCCCAGAATTTTCAAGCGACACAGTCGAAATGTTTAGAAAAACTTTGGATGCTAAACTTAAAGGGTAATTTTATGCTGAAAGAGGTGATTTTCTTTTTTAGAAACATTTTTTAAACTTACTTTCTAAATAGTATCATGACAAATTCAAAATTCCTCTCAATATCAGAAGCAATGGCCAAAGGCAGCGGGAAAGTAGCTGTGCGGGGCTGGATTCACAGGGAGAGAGGAAGCAATCAATTAAAGTTTATTGTTTTGAGAGACTCTAGTGATATTATTCAGTGTGTTTTGTCTAAAGAGAGATTTGCGAAGCAATGGGGCGATATCGATAAATTGCAGGTTGAGGCTTCTTTGGAAATTGAAGGAACTATAAAGCCAGATAAAAGAGCACCGACGGGATACGAAATTCAGGCTGATAAAGTGAATATAATTGGACTGAGTGATAGTTTTCCTATTAACAAAGGTTTGAATGAAGAGTTGTTAGGAGATAGAAGACATTTGTGGCTGCGTTCCAGGAAGATGACTGCAATAATGAAAGTTAGAAGCACTGTGATTGGTGCTTTGCACGAGTATTTTAGAAGCAAGGGATTTTATGAGTTTCAATCGCCTATTATAATTCCTGGTGGTGCTGAAGATGGCCCTACTATGTTTGAGGTGAAATATTTTGATAGAAAAATGTATCTTGCCCAAACCTGGCAGTTGTATGCAGAGGCCGCTATGTATGGCTTAGAAAAAATTTATTGTGTAGCTCCTTCTTTTAGGGCTGAAAAAAGTAAAACATCGAGGCACTTAACAGAATACTGGCATACTGAAATGGAAGTTGCGTGGGCTGATTTGGATGAGCTAATGGACTATGCAGAGGAAATGATTAAACATGTTTTGAAAAAAGTTCTTGCTGAAAATAAAAAAGAACTTGAATTTTTGGAGAGAGATATAAAAAAGTTAGAGCCTTCAATAAAGAAAAAGTTTCCGAGAGTTACTTATGACGAAGCTCTAAAGTTTTTGAAAGACAAGAAGAAGATGAGTGTTGAGTGGGGGAAGGATTTGAGAACTATTGAAGAAGAAAAATTAATGGAACTTTACGATGTTCCTGTTTTTGTGCATCATTATCCTAAAGAAATTATGGCTTTTTACAAACCAAAAGATCCTAAAAATCCAAAAGTTGCGAGATGTTTCGATTTGATTACGCCAGAGGGAAACGGCGAATTGATTGGTGGAAGTGAAAGAGATACAGACATTGAAGAATTGAAAAAATCTCTTAAAGCTAAAGGCGAGAAACTTGAGGATTATAGTTATTATTTTGATATTCATTCTTATGGAGCTGTTCCTCACGGTGGTTACGGTTTGGGAACGGAGAGATTGGTCAAGTGGATTTGCGGTTTGGAAAGCATTAAAGACGCGATTGCATTTCCAAGAACAATGACTAGATGGAAGCCGTGAGTTTTTAAAATGAAAATTCTTTTTGTTTGTAAATCAAATTTTGCAAGAAGCCAAATAGCAGAGGCTTTTCTAAAGAAGTTTTCTAAAAAA
>CAYHJV010000099.1:0-2960 GCA_964357045.1 Candidatus Woesearchaeota archaeon
TTCCGATCTCTCTTCGCTTTCCGGAGTCAAAAATCCTCCACTTTGACCTGACGAACTACCTCCACATATGTTTTTTTCAAGAAGCACTACTTTTCTTCCCGACTCAACAAGCTGTAGAGCGGCATGCAATCCTGCAAATCCTCCCCCGATTACAAGACAGTCCGCTGTAATGTTTTCTCGTAAAGATTCACAATAAGGGACTTTTATAGCTAAAGCGCCAGTATGCCACCAATTTTCGTATATCACTTCATTAATATAGACCTAGAATATATAAAACTAAGTAACTTCGAAGAATTCTTCCATTTTTGATTTCTTGCCCGTTAATTTATCAGAAAGATATTTTGAAGCCATTAAACACATCACTTGAGAAGCTGCTCCACCCACCATTATCACATCGTTTTTTCTTTCTATTAGAGGAATTTTATTATTTGTAACTCCAAAACTTCCTGACCAAGCATAATCTATATTTACATGTAGATGGGGGAATAGTTTTTTCAGGAATTTTTGAATGCGAATAAAGTGAGGCTCATGCGGATCAATTTTAGTATGTTTTTTATGCACGTGTTTGTCTCCGTAACCGAGTAAAATACGATTATCTTTAGTAATTTTCATATAATGATATATGTCCTTAGAGTCCCAAACTATTTTCTTTGGTATAAGACTTATCTTTATTAATTGCTCTTTGGAGAGAGGTTCGGTTACTACGATAGTTGAGGTTATCTTTTTTATTTTACTGCTTCTTAAATTAGAATCTGTTGCGTAAATAACATCTTTGAATTTTATATTTCCATTTGGAGTTATTGCCATTTTTTTATGTACCTTTATAAGAGGTGTATTTTCAAATATCAAGGCGCCTTTTTTTGCTGTGACAATTGATAGATTTTGAGTGAATTCCAAGGGATTAACAGATACGCCTTGTTTTTTTGAAATAATTGCGTAATTGAACAAAGATGTGTTAATCTCTTTTCTTAACTCATTTCCAACTACAAGTCTAGTAAAGTGTTCTACGTCTTTTTCAACCACATATTCTTCCAACACTGCAGGATCTATCTTTTTATTTGTGCTACCATAAATAGTATCTTCTTCTTCAAAATCACATCTTATCTTTTCTTTTTTTATTATTGTTTTCATCAAATCAAGACCTTCGTGATTAAGTTTCCAATATCTAAGTCCTTTCTTTTGACCATATATTCTGAATATATCATTGAGATCGAGCTCCCCCTTTAGAACTATGCTTCCTGCGGCCTTTCCTGTAGCTCCGGAAGCGATTTTATTTTTTTCTATTAGAACTACTTTCTTTGCTTTTTCTTTTGCTAGAAAATAAGCAAGTGAAACTCCAGTAACTCCTCCACCCACAATAAGATAATCACATTGTAAATCTTTTTTTAATTTAGGATGGCCCTTATATCCAGGGTTTGTCCAGAACACCCCATATTTCATATGCTGTTGGAGTTGGGCTTATTTTTAAAGATTGTCCTAAGACCAAGATTTTTAAAAGCGAAAAACATTGTGATGCTGTAAAATGAGGTTTGATTTTGTTGTTTTGGGTGCAACAGGGATGCAGGGAAAGATAGTTTCTCGGTATTTGCTTGAAGCAGGATATAATGTCTTGTTATGCGGCAGAGATAAATCCAGAGTTAGTCATATACTCTCAAGATACAAAAGAAGTTCTTTCAGCACATTTAATGCTCAGAGTGTCGAACAAACGGCGGAAATTCTAAAGAAATCTGGGGCAAAGGTTGTTGTTAATTGTGTAGAAGGAGACTGGAATCTTAACGTACTAAAGGCAGCCATAAAGGCAAAAATGAGTTGCGTTGATCTTGGTTCTGAAATATGGATGACTAAGGAGCAATTGAAATTAGATAAGGAATTAAAGAAGAGAAAGATTACAAGTATAACTGGTTGTGGCTCTGTTCCAGGTGTTGGGAATGTAATGCTTCGCTATGCGGCTGAAAAATTTGATAAGATGCATTCGGTGGAGGTTGGATTTAGCTGGGATTCTAACATAAAGAAATTCGTGGTTCCATTTTCTATACAGAGTATAATTGAAGAATTTACAGACCCTGCCCCAATCGTTGAGAGAAATAAATTTATCAATAAAACTCCTCTTAGCTCTATTATCGAAGATTACCATAGAAAAATAGGAAAGCAGAAAGAATTTTTTGTACGCCATCCTGAAACTTATACTTTTTACCAAACTTACAAAAATAAAGGATTAAGAAATGTAAAGTTTTATGCAGGATTTCCTCAACACTCTTTTGAAAAAATAGTTTCTATGATTGAGCTTGGTCTTGGAAGCAATCAACCTATTGACTTTCATGGACAAAAAATAGTGCCTGTGCAGTTCTTAACAGAAGTTCTTAAGAAACTAGAAATTCCTGAAGGTTACAAAGAGGAAGAGAATCTATGGGTAAATGTTCATGGAAAGAAAAATGGTACTGAAAGAGAATTGCTTATGGAGTGTATAGTGCCAACAATCAAAGGCTGGGAATCAAGTGGATGTAATATTGATACTGGAATGCCTGCAAGTATTATGGCTGAGATGATATATAATGGAACAATTGGGGAGGGCGGTAGTTTTGCTCCAGAACAAGTAGTTCCTCCTGCACCTTTCTTTGATAAGCTTGCTGAAAGGAAGATGGTTGTCCTTGAGAATGGGAAAAGGATAAACTAAAAACAAAACATTTATATAGAGCTTTAAGGTGCAGTTTATAGAACAGGAGCAATAGGAAGTTAAATTAAGTTCTGATATTTTTTTGAGATATTATATTAACAAGTTGAAAGGAGGATTCTAAACATGGCATTTTCAGGACAGCGAGGATTCGGTGGCGGAAGAGGCGGTGGCTTCAGAGGAGGAGGCGGAGGTAATCGCGGTGGCGGTGGCTTCAGGCGAGACTTTGGACCACGCACGATGCACAAGATAATCTGTAGCGCATGTGGTAAGGAAGGAGAAGTTCCAT
>CAYHJV010000100.1:0-2955 GCA_964357045.1 Candidatus Woesearchaeota archaeon
ATCAAACCCTCGGACCTATAACAATACCACCCTCTATTTTGAAAACATGCGTTTCTTTCGAGTGTTTCGTTCCCCTCATCTTAAGAATTTCCATGAATCTCTGCCTTTCTCCTTTCGCCCTCAAGAAATACAAAAGAGTAATGCTATCTGCTTCGAATTCAAAAGAAGACATGCCTCTATGTTCGTCATCGCTTGGATCGTGCTGTACTGTCAAGATGGTTGTGCAATTCCATTTTCTTATTATATCAAAAAATTCCAAAACAGCTTGTCTTCTAGACCTTTCATCGTCGAAAAGAAGCGCAAAACTTGTAAGGCTGTCTACAACTAATCTGGATATATTATTTTTGAAAACAGCCGATTCTATAGCTCCCCCACCTTCATCCAACATCATTTTAACTTTTTCAGGAGAGTACTCGAGAAAAATAAATTTCCCAGTTTGTTCTGCTTTTTCTAAGTCCCACCCCAAATGTTTTATGCTATCGTAGAACTCTGATTTCTGCTCTTCAAATGTAACATACAAAACTTTTTCTCCTCTTTTAAGCCCTTCAAGAAGAAATTGCAAAGCAAAAATTGATTTTCCCGCTCCACTGCTTCCAACAATTAGGTTAATTGAATTTCTTTCAAATCCGTCCCCAGCCATGTTGTCAAAACCAGGTATCCCGCTAGGTATTTTGTGTGAGCCGCCTTTCATTCTAGGCAATGAAGCAATAGGTCTTGAAGAAGAAACAAATTGAGGACTTGGTTGCGATTGAGAAATTCTTTCTGGTTCAATTCTTTGCGGTCTATTCTCAATTCTTCTTGGCTTTTCAACTGGAAATGTTCGAATGGTCCTAGCCTCGACCTCACGAGGAGGTGGAGATTTTACCAAAACCGGCCTCTTGGAGATTGATGAAACTCTTGATGCAATACCATGTTTAAAGACTGGCTTTTTTACAGTCTTTTTAGGTCTACTTTTTACTAGTTTCCTCTTTGCCCCCTTTTTTTTTGGCATTTTATCTTTAAAGTGGTTCTACCTTTTAAACATTACTAAACTGCAGAGATTAAATCTAGTAAAATCCCGGATAAGAATGTTCGCGCGATGAAAAAAATGATTATGCTAGAGGCAGCTAAAGGAATGAAATATTTGAGGCCTGCTTTGGCATCACCTTTTTGTACGAGCCCTATTACCATAGAAGATATTAAATCTGATATAAGCATAAAGAACACTGCGAAGTATATAACAAAGTTAAGGGAAATTCCTACTTCATTAAACGTGAATGGCAGATCGGTTTGCAGTGTCCCGACGTCAGGAATTCTCGCAGTCAATTCTATTATTATTTCAACAAGAACAGAACTCAGCCCAAAAAGTACAGGTGCACCAGCACCGACGGCAAAAAAGATAAAAATTACGTACATTAAAATTGTGGATCTTGATTTCTTTTCTAAAATTTCTTTTTTCTTCATATTTTCGGCAGTTTGTTCAAGCAAATCCGAAATTGTTCCCCCAGCCCTCAATCCTGAAATTATAAGTGTGATTACTTTCTCAATTCTTTCTGATTCTATTCTATCACCCATATTTCGCAAAGCGTAAATTATATCCTGCCCAGTTGTGATATCTCTCCCTGTTTTTAGAATTTCTTTATCTAGAGGATCAAATTCTGGCCTTGCAGCAAGAAGAAAGGCCTTGTCAATAGTGATTCCAGACCTAAGGTTGCTAGCCATTAATGATACAACGTCTGGGAAAATAAGCTCCATTTTTCTTATTCTATTAGAAGCTGTAATGCTGACTTTGAAATAAAAAGCTATAATTAAAAAGATAAAAACTACTGGAATAAAAATTGCACTAATGTTAAACAGAAGAAACATTGACGAGGCTATAGCTGTCAGCACAATTGTTTGAATTAAAATTGTGTTGTGATATCTTTCAGGATGTTTGTCTATGCCTGCGTTCCTTATGTTTTTTATGTATTGCTTTCTAATTGGCTTTGGATAAAATTGCAGCGTATTCATTGAAAACTTCCAGCGGATTCGAAATTAAAACTTCTCAAAGTAAACTCGGCCTCCTCGATTTAATTAAACCCAAAAACATTATTTGCATAAATACCACAAATCCAAAAATTCCAAAAAAAACTAGTCTCGTAACAGTTCCGGGAAGATTTAGAAGAGATGAAACTATTATAAGAAAGGTTATTCCAAGAGATGGGAGGATAACGGCCATAAGCATATAAAACATAATTATGGGATTGAGTCTGCTCCCGTAACTTTGGATTTGGATTTCCTGTTCTTCCTCGAGATTGTTTATAGCTTCGCTTATAACAAGTGTCATATCGCTGCCTGATCTCATTCCGTTGCTCATTTGCCAAAGAATTCTTCTAAAATATTCCGAGGAATTAAGCTTTGCACATTTTTCTATTGACTCTATTTGAGGAACACCCGAATTAATTTCTTTCGATATCTTGCTAAATTCGGCACTAACTTCTCCATATTTTGCTTCTGAAATGCTTACTATTATTCTGAAGAGAGGGATTCCAGAATTAAGCTGAACAACCATATCCTGGAGGACTGCAATCAAATTTCTTTCTATGTCTCTCTGCTTGTTTAATGAAAAGATTCTTGGGTAATTTATCTGATTTAAAAAAATAAGACCCGAGACCATAAACGCCGATGCTACACCATAAAAGAAAAAACTGCCTGCCTGAAATAAGCCCAGAATTGATGTAAAAATAACAGAAGCGACGAGAATTGTAAAAATGAAAGACCTGTAGCAAATAGCTAGGTATTGGCGTCGATCTATTCTTTCTGCAGAATTCACTAAGTAATCATCCATCTTTGTCTTTTTTGCATTTGTAAACTTGATGAATGGTTTGCTTCTTCTTTTCAATATTTCAATATCAGAGAAAGTAAAAGGGATTCTAAATTTACTACTCATTTTGGAGTGTACTGTACATTTTTTTCCATTATGTCCTGCACTCTGTT
>CAYHJV010000101.1:0-2861 GCA_964357045.1 Candidatus Woesearchaeota archaeon
AATTGCTTCGCTCACGCTCACTTATTGATATAATTTTTTTATAAATTCATAAGTTATAGTATAGAACGTTTTTACATTATCACTTAATCAATTCTGCGACTGAAAGGAGCAGCTATTTCTTAAACAAGTTTTATAAATAGTTTTCCCTTCATTTATTCATGAAAAAGAGTGTATTATTATCCTTATTATTTGTAATTTCTTTAAACACAATAAGCGCCCTAGATTTTTCACTTACTGGCACACTTGACAGCTTTGACCCTGAAACGATTTTCCTTCTTTTGTCATTTCTAATAATTCTAACCCTGTTAAATTTTTCTTTAATGAAATTTTTCAAGGATAGTCCAAAAGTTGGGTCAATACTCTCCATACTTCTTGCCTTAATGTTCACTTACGGTCTTTACCTTTGGGACGTAGATTTTGGAAACTTTCTTTATGACTACTCGGACATAATTCCTTGGGTAGTAATAGTATTACTGATATTCTCTTTCTGGAAATTCAAATGGAAAACATTATTAGGAGCAGGTGCTTTATTCATATTACTAGAATTCTTAGAGGTGGGGGAAAACGAAGGAGCTCTTATGTCATTGGGAATAATGCTAATTGGAGCCTACCTGATATCCAAATTCTTATGGTGGCTTGTAGTGGGAAGAAAAAAGAAAAGAGAAACTGACTCTTTTACAGGAGGGGTGACTGTTAATATAACTCAACCAAATCAACAAATGCAAGTTATAGAAAGAGAAAAAATAATATATAAAGAAAGAGAAAGAAGTGTTAGAGACTTACAACAAAAATACGAAGCCTACAAATTTACTGTATTCCGAACAAATCTACAGCCTCATCAGAGACGACAAATGCTAAAAGCGATGTATATAATACAGGATTATTTAAAGAAACTAGGAACCTCTGTCAAAGGTCAATCACCTAGAGACATAGAGAATACACTTAAAAAAAGAGGATTAATCTAACTTATCTAAATTTACAAATAACTATTCATAAACTTTGAGAAAAACCAGAATCCTAAAATCCCCATAACAATCATAGCTGCCCCCAATAAAGTAGAGCCGCCTAGACCCAAATTCCCAACAGCATTTCCCGTAACATTCGGAGCCAAAAAAACCAAACCTACTATCATGCTAGCTCCAGAAAACAAAGCCAAAAACTTCAAACGCTTTTTAGCTATCTCTTGATCCATGAATGAAATAAGAAGAAAGGATATTTAAATTTATTGAAAATCAAGCTCTCAAAGAAATAAACAAACCAAACAACCCCAAGAAAAACATAATCGTTCCCCATACGTCAGAACCATTTTGAGCCAAAGTTCCTACTGCTGCTCCTGTTATGTTTGGAGATAAAAAGAACAAGCCGAATAAGATGCTTAAAAGTGATGCAATTAGAGTTGTTATAGCTCTGTGTTCTAAATTTTTTGAGGAATTTATTTTCACTGATTTGCTATCCCAAATAACGATTTCATTGGGGGCAAATTCTACACCGACAAAATCTCGTTGTTTCGCCATATCATTAACAGTTTTGATATAGTCAGTAGGTGCAATATCTCTACCATAAAATTGTCGTAACTCTTGCGAAACCCTCCCCTTATCGGTCGCATCAAAAATTCTTCCCGTAACCTCTACTTCGATAATGGCCTTTTTATCTGGGTGCATTTCAACTAAAGTAGCATACAAGTCAGCCGAAGATTTCTTTCTCGTGACATAAATACCCTCACCGTACCAACCTTCTTTTTTTCTTGCAAAGCCAATTTTTTGGAGCAATTTATCTGCGAGCCTTCTATCAACTCCCGATCCTGCTTTAGATAAATCAAAACCGGTCCTTTTGATTGATTCTGCGGCTTTTTTACTTGTCCCATGAAACATTTGCTGTCTGGGTTCTTCCAATGACGATAGTTTGACCGCATCGACTGCTTCCTGCATAGAACTCGAAGAATTATAATTTGGATTTTTCTCTACCTCTCCATAGCCTTCTTTATCTCTCTCAAGTTTTTTATTTTTAAAATAATCCCACATAATTATATCAAGAAAAAATTATATTTAAACATTTCCTCAAAACCACTTTCCAAGATTCTTTGGCTTAACACCTCAGTCCAAATAAATGTCAATAATATCACTTGTGCTCAAAACAACGATTTTGTTTTGTTTTTTTAATTCTTTATCATTGCTCCAAAGAGGAAGATTCATTTTTAAGCAAAGGGCTAAAAATTCTGCATCATCCTTGTCAGGAGAAATTTTTTCTGATTCTTTCATAAAAGACAAATAACTGTTTTTTGGAAAAAACTCTACAAAAGATTTAAGTTTGCCAAGTTCAAAAATAAATTCTTTTTTGGAAATTTTTAATTTATTTCTTATTAAAGAAGAATATTTTTTTAGCTCATCCACAGCAAATTCCGGAGACAAAATTTCAGTATTTGAGGACATTATAATCTGCCTTATAATAGAATCTTCCCAGAAAAAACTGAACAAAACATTTGTATCAGCAACCACCCTCATTCTTTGTGTCTTCCTTTTCTAACCACATCAACACTCCAATTAGCAAATTCTCTTTCCCTATTCAACTGGCTCAACAATTCTCTTTTAATGGCTAGTTTTTTTGCTTTCTCCTCTATAGAATTTCTAACTATATGAGTCCAATTGACCTCTGGAAATTCCTTCATTATCTTCCTTACTTCATCTGGAATTGAAAAAGTTATACTTACCATAAACAACATAATTATGTTAATTATTTAAATCTTTCTATTTCCTCTAAACTACCTGTCTTAATTTAGTCAATATGTCTATCCTTAGAAATTTCGCACAACATTTCCTTTCAAAACCACTTTCCTAGATTTTTCTGCTTAGCCTTTTCTTTAA
>CAYHJV010000102.1:0-2830 GCA_964357045.1 Candidatus Woesearchaeota archaeon
CTAAAAAATATCTTCGCCGAGTGGATGGAAGAAAAATGAAAATAGCTATGATAACTGGAAGAGATAATCATGACTCAATAATTAATCCCGGTGTTTCTTGCGCAGACCCTTTTCTTCCAGAGAACATAAAAATAATTGAGAAAAATTATGCTAAGGTTTTAGAATACGTCAAACAAAATCCATTCATTAGCAATCCAGAAAATTTAAATTTTGAAAGTGTGAGGAGATTTACAGTAGCCGCTGCTAATCCTTATTGGAGTCCGATTTTGCCAGCAACTTTTGAATTAAAATCATTAACAGACGCTAGAAAAATAAGATATAAAGGAGTAAATGGCCAAGAGCATATCTTTTATCATAGAAAAAAAGGTTGTTCTTATTATGACCAGTATCTAGCTTATATGGATGCAGATGTAACGATTTTCAATTCTGCTAAATACAGGGCAGAGATGTCTTTGGGAAGAAAGCCCTTAACAGAAGTAGATATAATTGATGAGGCGGATGAATTTCTAGACGAGTTTTTTCAGCAGGATGAATTAAATCTCACAAGACTTTTAGCGTCGGCAAGGAGTTTTTATCCTGAAGAAAATAATTCTCGGAAGTCTTTGGAAAAAATAAAAAAATTAATTGAACTAGAAGAGCAAAATAAGAGAGCCACAGGAATAAAAGAAGATCATGTTTTGCACATATCAGAAACGAAAATACAGGAAATTTTAGAGGAATTCAACTTAAATTTAGATTTAGAATCTGAAATTACTTTAGACGAACTAAATTATCTCAACAAAGCCGTTGAAACAGCTAAAACTTTTGAACATTCTTTGGATAAGTTATATCTCACTTATAGGAAAAACGAGGAGGGCAACCTTTTGGTGAAATTGGTCAGTACAGATATATCTGGAAAATTCAAAGATTTGTTGAATAAAACAAAATTGTTAGTTTTTATGTCCGGGACTTTACATTCTGATAACATTATAAAAAATATTTTTGAAATAAAAGATTTTAAGATTGTTAAAGCAGAAGAATTGAATTTTGGTTCAACAGAGATTGTAGCCACTGGAAAAGAATTTGACTGCAAGTATTCTAATTTTTCTTCCAATGCTCATTCAAGAGAAGATTATTTGACGGCTCTTTCAAAATGCGTGGAAAGGGCGCAAACTCCTGTATTAATACATGTAAATGCTTTCAGAGATTTGCCGACGGAAGACGAAATTAAAAATTTTAGTTTATATAATCTTATTAGCTCAGAAAAAATAAAGGCAGATCAAAGCGAGGATAAAGAAGGGCTGATAATATCTAATTTCAAAAAAGGCCTCTCAAAAGTTTTGTTCAGTACAAAATGCAGCAGAGGAATTGATTTTCCTGGAGAAATGTGCAACTCGATAATATTTACTAAGTACCCAAATCCAAATGTGAGCGATACTTTCTGGAAAGTCTTGCAAAAAACCCATCCAACCTATTATTGGGAATTTTACAGAGACAAAGCATGGCGCGAATTTTTGCAAAGAATCTATCGTGCGTTAAGATCTCCAAATGACAAAGTCAAAATTCTTTCTCCCGATTTAAGGGTTTTGAATTTTGTGAGAAAATTGCAGGAGGGAGGTTTGTAGTGAGAGGGGATGAGGGGGAAATTATTTTTACACAGAAAATTCTGGGGTGTTTTCTTTAAGTAAAGAGTTTAAATCCAAATCTCCTGCCCAAGGACCCCAATTCACATGAGGCGGATTTAATTCAAATTCTTCGAATTCCTTAAGCTCTTCAACCATTTCATTCAACTCTTTTAATTTCATCTTATTTAGAGTTCTTTCTAATATTTATATTTTTTGGTGGTTTTGTTATATCAATTCTAAATAATAACTTATTGTTTGTATAAGAATTTATCCTCCTAACTCTTGTGGAGCCTGAATTTTCCCGATAATGGAATTAATCAGATTTCCCTCTTCTTTTTTTGATAATTTTCCAAATTCTTCCTTATAAGTATTTAAATTACTAATTCTCTGAATGATATAAGCTCGTTCTTTTCTTGTAAGGAGTCTTTTTTTATAATTCATCCCCATTAACAGGTTTCCCTATTTTTTTATTCTTTAAATCTGTATCTAACCTTATTGTCCTAACTCTTTCAACAACTTTATGGTTATCTGCATATCTATCCACTTCTTCTTTAGATAAAATTTCTAACTTGTCTACCCTATCATTTTCTTTTAGTCTAACAATATATAAAAAATCAGCCTTTAATTTTAGATTATCATCAAATTCATTTATATGAAAATCAGGAACTCCATGCTTTGAGTGTGTTGTTTTTACTTCTATTTTAATTAATTCTTCTCCTCTATTTCCGACAAGATCGCATCCTTTGTAACTCTCTTCCTTATTCTTAGTTACATTTTGGATATGGTATCCTTTCTTCTCTAAATACTCTTTTACTATTCTCACTCCCTTATCTCCCTTTTCTTTATTTTTATCTTTCATCTCCCCTCACACCACTCACAGCTCTTCTTAGGGCAATCAGAGTTGAGTAATTTAATTGCTTCTTTAAATATATTCTCGGCATTTTTTATATTAATTTTCATCTTTTTTAAGGTAGTATCAAATATAACCTCGCCAGTCGCCATTACTTCTTTTGGAACATAAAATAATAAGAAAGAATAATTTTCTGTTTGATAGCCCGTTTTTCTAAGGAGGAAATTATAAATATCTAATTGATCTTGATAGTGTTCGTGAGTATCTTCTTTTAATTCGTAGCCTCTGGTTTTATAATCTAATACAATCAACTTCTTTCCTTTCATTAAAATATTATCAACTGCTCCTTTGAGAATGTTTCCCTGCTCGTCTTCCC
>CAYHJV010000103.1:0-2823 GCA_964357045.1 Candidatus Woesearchaeota archaeon
TCCATGACTGTTGTCTACAAATTTTGGATCATATATAAAAGATTTATTTTCCTGAATAATTACACCGACACTTAAACCAAGAAAATCAAAAATAGGGCCATTCCAACCGGCACCAAGTCTGGCAAGGTAATCGTTAACGGTAACCAAATGAGAACCGTTTCCTTTAATGGCTCGAAGATAAAGAGGAGCAACGGCAGAAAGAGTTTTTCCTTCTCCTGTTCGCTGTTCCGCAACTTTTCCTTCAAAAAGTGCAATTGCAGCCATTAACTGAACATCAAAATGGCGCATTCCCAAAACTCTTAGTGAAGCTTCCCTGACCAAAGCAAAAGCTTCGGGAAGGATAGAATCTAAAGATTCTCCTTTTTCAATTCTTTTTTTGAATTCCAGAGTTTTTTCTTTAAAATCTTTGTCTTTGAGTTTTTTAACCTTAGGCTCTAACAAATTAACCCCCTCAACAACCTTAGAAAGTCTATCTATTTCCCTTTTATTAAGATCCAAAAGTCCAGAAAGAAATTTAAACATAAGTATCTAATTGTAACAGACCAGCATTAAATTGGCCTGAGGATAGTACCACTCAACTTTCTTAAATATTTTTTCCAGTTTATTTCCAAACTTAACCGCTTCTTTTCTTTTTTCTCCAAAATATAGTCTATTAAAAATAACTAATTTGTTTTTGGTTAGTTTCTTTAAAAACTCTTCTTCTTCAAACTTTTCTGGAAATTCGCTTCCGCAATAAATATCTACAACTACTAAGTCAAAACCACCGGAATCAAAATTATAAGCATCTTGAATAACAATTTTTGTTTTACTGTCACCTAACCCCAAGTACCTAGTACCTAATTCCACCATTGCAAGATCTATTTCAACACCGGTAATTTCTGATTTAGGCCAATACTTTTTTATAAGTTTGGCTACGGTTCCGCCACCAAGGCCTAAAATAAGTGAACGGTGAATGGTGATCGGTGAATGGTGAATTTTTTTGAGAGTTTCTTTCCAAATTGATTCGACAACTCCTCCCGATTGAGTTAGGTTATTAACCTGGATATATGTCCCAAAACCCAAACTTCTTACAACTTTAATAGTGCCATTGAATTTAGTTTTTCTCTCTTCCAAAATCCTATTCCCCAACAGTAAACTTGCAAAACTTGTCATTGTGGATTATTATACAACCATGGCAGCTCTACAAAAAGAAGGTGAAAAAACTATCACCAAGACTTTGTGTAAAGCATCAAATATAGAACCCGTTTCAATAGTAATAGAGATGGGGCACGGACTCTTTAATCAATTAGAGGAGAAAGGTAATAGAGAAGAGGCCGATGAAGTTTTCAGAGTTTTCGCAGAAATTTCAAGAATCATTACAAATTTAAAAAAAGGTTAAAGTAAAACTCCAGCTTTACTTCGTTTTTTCTTCGGACTAAAATGATTTAATGACCAATATTCCTTTGCCGGAACTATTAAGACCCAAAACTCTAAAAGATTTTGTAGGCCAGGAAAACCTTGTAGGCCAAGAAGGAATTATCAATAAACTTCTTGCAAATCAAAAACAAAGCAACTTCTTTCCATCTTTAATTTTCTGGGGACCTCCGGGATCGGGAAAAACAACCCTTGCAAGAATAATTGCCAATTACCTTAAAAGAGAATTCTTTGAGTTTTCTGCAGTTAATACAAAAATAACGGATATCCAAAAGGTGATCAGTCCCACTTCGCCAAGGCTTCGCGGGATTTCGCCTATTGTCTTCATCGATGAAATTCATCGATTCAACAAGGCTCAACAGGATAAACTCCTTCCCTATGTGGAAAAAGGCAATATCATTTTAATTGGAGCAACAACCGAAAATCCTTCTTTTGAAGTAATTCCTCCCCTTCTTTCAAGATCCAGAGTACTTATATTAAATAGACTCTCAGAAAAAGATCTAACTAAAATAGCGGGTAAAGCTCTAATTCATCTTAAAAAGAAATTAAATAAAGAATCACTAGAATTTCTTTTGGAAGCATCAAACGGAGACGCCCGTGTAATGCTTAATGTTTTGGAAATTGCGAGCAATCTAGTAAAAACTCCAACAATTAAAATTCCGGATTTGGAAACTGCGCTTCAAAGAAGGCAGTATACATTTGATAAAAGAGGAGAAGATTTTTTTAACGTAATTTCTGCATTTATTAAAAGTATGAGGGCATCTGACGTTGATAGCGCTTTATATTATCTAGCCAGAATGGTTGCAGCTGGACAAGATCCTTTATATATAGCAAGACGCATGGTTGTCTTTGCCTCAGAAGATGTAGCATCTCCTACGGCACTGGTTGTTGCTAATGCAGTTTTTCAAGCTTGCAATACAATCGGCTACCCGGAATGTCAGGAAAATTTAGCAGCAGGGGTTGTATATCTAACACTTGCCAAAAAAGACAGAAGTGCATACGAAGCCTATATGTCAGCCTTAAAAGATGTTAATACTTTTGGAAATCTTCCTGTTCCCCTAAAAATCAGAAATCCTGTTACAAAACTCATGGAAAAAGTTGGCTACGGAAAAGGATACGAAAAATACGATAAAGAAAGTTATCTTCCTGAAAAACTAAAAGGTAAAAAATACTTTAGTAACTAGAATCTAGATACTAGTTACTAGCTACTAGCTACTATTCTCTCTTTCCCCATCCATTTTTGAAGAACTTTTGGGATTGTTATGGATCCGTCTTCATTTTGATAATTCTCCATTATTGCCAAAGGGACTCTGGACATGACAATTGCGGTTCCGTTTAACATATGGACATATTCAGTTTCTCCGGTATTTCTTCTGAATTTAATATTTAAGTTTCTTGCCTGATAATCGG
>CAYHJV010000104.1:0-2813 GCA_964357045.1 Candidatus Woesearchaeota archaeon
TTTTCCAGAATCTCATTTGGAATCTGTTCCTCTCCCTCAAGTTTCATCTTAGGCAGATATTTTCTAAGAACATTCATAGCAGCTTCTTTAGCAAGAGATTCAATATCGGCACCTACAAAACCATGAGTCATGCCCGCAATTTCATCTATCATCTCATCCAATAGTATAGAATTTAACATTTCCCTTTCTTTAGGAGAAAATTTTTTGATAAATAATTCATTTTTAGATTCATCATCTGTTAAATGATCCATCAAAGACTGTAAAAATTTCAATTTTTCCTTACCACCTTCCATTTCTTTACTTTTACTTTTTATTTTATTTTCATCTTTCTCTTTACTCACCTCTGAATTTCCTTCTTTTATTAACTGTGTTAAAGAATTAATTTTTCTTTCTACATAAGATTTTTTTATAGGAGCTATTATAGGCATTCCCCTAGTATGGATATCAAGAATTGTCCTTCTTCCTTTTTTACCAGGCACTCCAACTTCAATCTCTCTATCAAATCTTCCAGGTCTTCTTAAAGCAGGGTCAAGAGAATTAACTCTGTTAGTCGCACCTATAACAACAACCTTCCCCCTAGATTTAAGACCATCCATCGCCGTCAAAAGTTGTGAAACAACTCTTCTCTCTACTTCTCCTTGAACATCTTCTCTTTTAGGAGCAATGGCATCAATTTCATCTATAAAAACAATGGCGGGAGCAGTCTTTTCAGCTTCCTCAAAAATATCTCTGATTTTTTTCTCTGACTCTCCGTAAAATTTGCTCATGACTTCAGGGCCATTTAGCAAAATGAAATTTGCATCTGTTTCATTCGCAACCGCCTTAGCCAAAAGTGTTTTACCTGTTCCAGGCGGACCATGAAGTAAAACTCCTTTAGGGGGTTCAACATTAAGCCTCTCAAAAATCTCAGGATGCTTCATTGGTATCTCAACCATTTCTCTTATTTTCTTAACTTCATCTTCCAAACCTCCAATGTCTTCATAAGTTATTTCAGGAATTTTTTCATCTGTAATTTCAACAGCTTTAGGGCTCAAAGTGACTTCTGTATTCTCTGTAACAATTACGGGTTGACTAGGTGCAGTATTAACAACCAAAAATCTTATCTGAGTAATTCCTCCAAGATTTGCAAATCCCATATTATTCAACATGTCTCCGAATAAGCCGCCAAATTCTTCGTCAACTCCCATTTCAGAAAATAAATCCCTTCTTCTTTGAACTCCCCCCAAAACTACAACATCGCCTTTAACCAAAGCTCTTCCCAAAAGTCCACGTCTCAAACTATTCTGGTCCGCCTGTACCATAATTCCTTTCTGAGCTGGAGCAATCACTAGCTTCTTCGCTTCTTTTATATTTGATTTAAAAATCTCAACGGAATCTCCTATACCTGTTTTTGCATTTCTTCTTAAAATACCATCGATTCTGATTATTCCTTCTCCAACATCTGCAGGGTAAGCTCTATCAGCAATAGCAACAGTTTCCCTTCCACCTTTAATAGAAATAACATCCCCTCTCTTTATTCCAAGCTCCCTCATTACTTCAGCATCAATTCTGGCAATACCTTTGTAGGCATCGTCCTGCATGGCTTCAACAACTTTTAACTTTACTTTTCCTTCGCCAGTCATTCTGAATCCTCCTCTCTTCTAACTAAAGTTTTATTATTTCTAGGATCAGCCGAGTCAGAGAATTGTTTGACGTGTAAAACCGGTTTGTTATTTTTAACGATTTTATATTCTCTCGCCCTTATAACTCTAGCATTTCCTTCTTTTCTTTCTCCAGAATCAAAATTCAAAGAAACTCTTCCTAAATCCTCAAAAGATAGTTTGACCATATTGTTCATCATATTTTCTTGCTCCCTCATAAATGAGACAATTTCTTTAGGAATAGAGACAGCATAACTATTGCCAACAAGTCTCATTTTAACTCTAAAATCTCTATTTCTTAAGTTTATAAATTTATTATGCTCCTGTTCATCAGCAGGATGTAAAATTCTAGAATTGCACT
The DNA here is from genome assembly GCA_964357045.1 of Candidatus Woesearchaeota archaeon. Classification (GTDB taxonomy): domain Archaea; phylum Nanobdellota; class Nanobdellia; order Pacearchaeales; family GW2011-AR1; genus CAYHJV01. The sequence continues at coordinate 2,002 of CAYHJV010000104.1, forward strand.
TTGGACAAACAACGGCCCTGATTAAGAAACCATTTTTGTTAATTCCTATTTTCTCCATCTTTTGGTCGCATTTCTCGCAAAGTATTGTGTTGTTAAATATATCTGTCATTTTAAGTTAATTTGTAGTCTTTTACCTCTGGAACTAGTATGTATAATTCTGCTTGAACCTTTTCATATAGACCTCTTCTAGGAGTAGTCATTCCTTCTACATCGCCCATAAAATCGCCTTCTAAAAAACTAGTATCTTCTTTATTTTCTGCATCATTAATTTTCCTACTTAAAAAGTTATCAAATTTTTTCAATTTATCCATTAAATTTTTACCTGTCATTTTATCTCTTCCTCATTTCTATACTAATCCTATCAGGTGAAGTAACTTTAATTTTTTCATATCTATCGCTAAAATAATTAAACAAAGATTGGCTCAATTTATTAAAATCTTTAGCTTTAGTAGAAAAATCTTGCGAATTCAAATAATCATCAATCAAGTTTTTCTGCTCTGCTGTTAATTCATTGTAAGAAATAATTGTCTCTTTCTCAGAACCATTTTTACCTTTAATTGTAAATTCTTTTTTCTCCAATCCAAGTAATTTTGCTAGTTTCATTTTCTTTTCGTTATTTCCTTTTTTGTTTTCTCGTCCTTTTATTTTTTTAGTTGAATATCGGCCGTGCCTCTCGACACGGCCAAGGGTTGAAAAGAGGTTACATAAGTAACATCAAGTATATACTTAACGTATACACAAGATAGATATACATTTACTATTTAAATGTTTTGAATTATGAGGGAAAACCAAGATTATTTGATAATATTTTA
>CAYHJV010000105.1:0-2789 GCA_964357045.1 Candidatus Woesearchaeota archaeon
ACACAGAGATTCATGATAAGCAACTATTTTTCTCTGCCACTCTTCTTTAGCAATATCCCTTGCAACAAAATACAGATTATCTATAACCCTTCCAGGACTTCCTTTTGGACCTTCAAGTTCAGAGCTATCAACTAATACATAAGGGATTCTCTGACCTTTATAATTAAAAGTTCTTAAATTACTTGGATTTTCATTTATAGCTCTTGTGTATAATTTTGTTAAAGATGTTTTATCATCCTCTAACTTCAATCCTACCCCACCATGTGCCAACCCTTCAACCCTTTTTACAGTTTTCAAGATTTCATCTAATTTTGAGTTATCTTTTTCTATTCTCTGTATAGTAGAAAGCTGTTCATTTTTTTCCTTTAGTGCTATTCTCAACTTTCCTACTTCGGCTGGATCTTCTATTTCGTCTATAAATACAGAATATTTTTTTAATAAAGAATCAATTTTTGCATAACTCACAAAGTCATCTACAAATTGCGAGGCAGGATAAATTTCATTTGCTTTATATTTTCCAAAGATTTTTTCAGTTATTAAGTCTGAAGTATCATCATCTAAAGGGAAAATTTTATCGTTATCTTGCAGGACAAACATTCTCAAACTTCTTCCAACAAAAACCCTATCTTGAAAACCCTTTCCGAGCTCATTTGCCTGGCTATACTTTTCCAATTTGTTAATTTTTTCTACAATCTCTGGTTTTTCAAATTCTTCATCATTGACACCATCAAAACTCCTTTCTAAAGAAGTAGATGGATCACTAATACCATTTGCATCGTATATCATATGATCCCCTTCCCCTTTATCGTTTTTCCATCCATCAACAAATTCAAAGTTTTCAAACAAAATTCCTTCTAACTTTAGTCTTTTTCTCAAATAATCAGTATACAATTGATCTGGCTGTCTTTGTAATTCTCCCATAGAAAAACATAATTTTAATCATTTATAAACTTTTAGGCTTTGTTACTTTTAACTAGTAATTACAAAGCCCTGGTTATTTTCTAGAAGCGTCTTCATACAGAATCTTAGTCCTGCAGGGTAATTTTGGCTTTATTTCTTTTATAAGATTTCTCACGAATGAAACCGCTTTTTCATTTGGCACAGCGATGAAGAAAATCCTGCTCCCTTTCTTTACAAGGGCAGCCTTACCCATGGACTTTCCGAAAGACAACTGCATTCCCGTCTGCATTCTATCTGCTCCAGCTCCGGTAATCATTTTGTTTTCTCTTTGAATATGATGCGGAAAAGGGATAACTTTGAACAAAAACTGTCCTGCAAGACTCTCATCAAGTTTCTTGTTAATATACTGCCTGCAGGCCTCAAGCGCGTTGTGTCTTATCTGGGCACTCTCTTCAGAAACAACAGTTAATTTATGGGGGAATTTCCCTTGGTTAAATAAAGGCTCGCTTCCCATAGTGAACTTAACAATTTTCTGCGGAGGAACGGTCTTTATGTAAGATTTGCTTTTCAGTTTGCTTATCCTAGTATAAGGAACTGTATGTTTTGTTGAGTATGAGTAAGCTCTTCTAAGTGCCATTATTTAACCTCCACTTTATTCGTCAATGCCTGTCCGGGTAGACCCCTTTCAAAGATAGCAATAACAATTCCTTTATTTCCATGAGCGCCAGAAATTTTTCCCTTTATTACATTTCCTGCGTCCGAAGTCCAAATAACTTCTTTCCCAGTCAATTTACCTGCGTCTTCTCTAGTTCTTACACCTTCAATTTCTATTAAGAAATGTCTTTCCTTTACAGTGTGTCTTCCACGCCTAAATTGTATAACTTTGCCTGTTGTCATGGTTTAGTTTAGGAACCTTTCCAAAAGGTTCATTATCATTATATTACTTATCAGAAAATTAGTTTTTAAATGTTATTAATTAAATTCTAAAGCGCAAATAAAAAGATATTTAATCTGTCATATGTATTTATAATAATAAAATGAGGTTTGATTTCGCTGTTTTCGGTGCGACAGGGTTACAAGGAAGAATAGCGACTAAAGATTTGCTTGCCAATAATTATTCTGTTTTGTTATGTGGTAGAGACAAGTCGAGAGTTGAAGACATTCTTAAAAAACATAAAAAAACAGCCTTTGAATTTATAGAAGCTGAAAATATTAAGCAAATGACAGATGCTATCAAGAAATCTGGAGCAGATATTGTTGTGAATTGCATCGAGGATGACGGATTGAATCTATTAAATGTTTCAAAAGCTTGTCTTGACGCGGGCGCCCATTGCCTTGATTTAGGCTCTGAAATGGCTGTAGCAAAAAAACAATTTGCACTTGACAAGAAATTCAAAAAGAAAAATTTAATTTTAATTACCGGCTGTGGTTCTGTGCCAGGAGTTGGGAACGTAATGCTGAGATACGCAGTACCAAAATTTGATTCAATCGAGACAATTCATCAAGGATATAATTGGAAGTCGAACATGAACAAATTTGTGGTGCCTTTTTCTATAAGCACAATAATGGAGGAATTTACTAATCCTGCAACAATTGTTGAAAATCGTAAATTTGTAAATATAAATCCAATGGAGCATTTAGTTTATCTTTATCCCAGAGGGATAGGTAAAGAAAAATCTTGGAATGAAAAACATCCTGAATATTACACTTTTTTCCGTTATTATAAAAAAATAGGGTTAAAAAATGTTAAATGTTTTGCCGGATTTCCGAAGCATTCTTTTGATAAAATAACAACTTTAGTTGAACTTGGTTTGGGAAGCAGAATTCCTGTAAAAATAAAGGGTGTTAAAATTGAGCCGGTAGAATTTTTAGCAGAGGTTTTTAAAAGA
>CAYHJV010000106.1:0-2758 GCA_964357045.1 Candidatus Woesearchaeota archaeon
ACTTAAAATCCCAACATTAACTAAGGGATATTTCAACTTGCTCCCTATAAAAATACTGGGCGGCGAATTGCTGTCAAGCTTTGAAATATTTTTAAGATCTTTAAATTTAAACCTAACATCAGAAATTTTCTTTATAAATTCGAATTTAATATTGTCACTTTCAGACATATTAAAATTAATAAAAAAGAGTTTATATTGTTTTATTGGCACTGGTTAAAAGATTCAATCTAGCTTTTGGGAGAAACCATTCTTTAAATTCATTAAATCCAGACCTAATAAAAAATCTAAGTTTTTTGGGGAAATATCTCCTCCAAAAAGAATTGCATAACCAGCATCACAAAGTTTAGCATCATTAGTTAGAACAGCAGAACTTCTTTCGGTCTCTTTCAAATACAATCCAGATATAATAATATCAAAGTCTGTTTCAGATAACCCCAACTTATCCTTTAGATGAACATGCCTATGAGACAATTTCTCGTAAAATTTATTCCCTCTATTTTTAAAATTTAAAATTCTATTATTATCCAGGAAAGTTTTCGCGAGTTGTCTAAGTGTTTTTCGAGATTCCTTAATAGCTCGTGAGACTGGAATAAGATTTCTTCTTATTTTGCCGTCATTTATTTTTGCAGTTCTTTTCACACTGTATGATTCAACATCGAATATTTCATCATAAACGCCGGAAGTGATATAAATATTACTTCCTCCAGCGACCTTTTCTTTTATGTGTTTTTCAAAATTAATAGTATTATTTACATGGGTAAGGGCCTCGTAGTGTGTTTTACATTCCTTAAAATATTTCCCAAATGTTTCTGAGATAGCACATGTATCAAAAATTACAAAGTCATAACTAGACATTATACCTTCCAAACTTACTGAACTGAATTTATTTTCCATAAACCCACCTCAAGAAACCAATATTTAAACCTTCCTAAATCCACCCTTTCTTAAATATTCCTTTGTTATTTATCTCAAAGCTTATTGTAGTTCTCGGCAAACTTCTATGTTTTATTAGAATCGCCTTTCTTCTGTTGCCATCTAGTTTTAACTCAATTATACATTTGCTCCAATATTTGAATAAATCACCGCCAACAAGATTTACATCAGGAGTTTTCCCTTTTCTTAAATCCACTTCAGATTGGAACTCTTTATAGACTTGGTTTGTAATTATAATACAAATATTTTGTGAACGGGCAATCTCTGCTAAATCCCTCATTTGATTTGCAACAGCCCGGTTAACCCCCTTAATTTTTTCACTCTCACCAATGTTAATCGCATCTCCAAGTTCAAGTCTGTAAAGCATAGCCATGCTGTCAATAATAATTAAATCTGCATGCTCTTTTTTCACATGATCTACTAGACTTGAGAAAACTTTTTTTTGTTCTTCAAATGACTTCGGCTCCAAAAGTAAAACGTTTTTCAAAATCTCTTGATAAGTTTCAGGGGCAATTTGTTTAGCCCTATCAACTGAAAAACCCCCTTCACTGTCAACAAAAATAACTTTCTTATCTTTCTTAGCCTGACTGCAAGCAGCTAAAATGCAAAAGTTTGTTTTTCCGCTTCCGGTCGGCCCAGCAATCATAGTTATTACGCCTCTTTCATAACCCCCAAAAAGCCATTTGTTTAAATCAAAACTCCCTGTAGAAATTTTTTCAATTTTTGAGATCTCCATAGAAAAAACAATAGAATTATGTTAATAAGGATTTTTATAAAGAAATATAGATAAATTACTTCATCTTTTTGAAATCAGCAAGTGTCTTGTCCAAATCTTTAGTGATAAAAGCAATTGCATCGTTGAGAGCTTTTTTTGTCGTTTTACCTTTCGTCTTAATTTTCAAAACGGGTTTTTTAGTAGGATGCTCTCTTCTCCAAGCCGCAAAAGTAACCCCAGAATCTTTATTAAGATAAACCCTTAAAATTTCAACTAAAGTTAAATTATCAAGTTCAACTTCCATTTCATTGCTTTCACTCTTCAAAATCTGCAATTCCATAATAAGAAATCTTGAAGTTGGTTTATAAAGGTTTTGATTAATTGGCAAAAAAATAAAAAGACTCCTTTATTTTTAATAAACATGACCTTATCAATCCTAACACTAATCATAAGCTTAGCTTCATTCATCTTATCAGCAATGCCTCTTCACAAAGCGATAAAATTCTTAAAGATAAAATCCAAATTCATAAAAACACTTACAATAGTTTTAATATCTGGTTTGATAATTTCTTTATTAAACTCTTTCTTAGGGATTAGAGGTTTTATTGCTTTCTTAACCCTTATAGTCATTTACAAAAAGTTATTCAAAATAAAATGGCTCAAGGCTTTCTTCTTATGGATTTTACAGTTAATTTTCATAATTCTATCGGCAATAATATTAAATTTCATTGCAAGCCTAATACCTGGAATAGAACCTTTTTTGATAACGAGAAATTAAATAGGTCTTGCAGAAGGAGTAAATTTTTTAATAGTATATTCCTGACTTAAACCCTCTATGTCTTCCAATCCTTTTGATAACAATTTTCCTGGATGTTTAGATTTAAATAAGTCCCCTGGACAAATCCATCTTAAGCCATAACCAGAAGATCCTCCCAAAATTATTTTATTTGTTTTTGAGCCACATTCCCCACATTCATATAAAACATCTGTTACTCTAAGAACGGTTCCTCTCTCAAAGCGTTTTTCAAAAACTTCTTTTTCAGTCACATAATATAACATCACAATCAATCCTCGTCACCAAAAACTCTCGAGAAAAATCCTTTCTTCTTT
>CAYHJV010000107.1:0-2654 GCA_964357045.1 Candidatus Woesearchaeota archaeon
ATTATTCTAAAAACATATTTAAACCAAACACAACAATTATTATAAAAGATGGTGTCAGAATTAGATTTAAGATAATATGGAAATTTTTACAATAGGCGGTTACAACGAAGTCGGTAAAAATATGACTGCCGTCAAAATTGACGAAGACGTTATAATTTTTGACATGGGTTTTTACCTGCCCGCTATTGTTGGGTTACAGGAACAGGAAGAGCAAAAAGGCCAAACAAATTCAGAAGGGAAACTTAGAGAAATCGGCGCTTTCCCAAATGATTTAATCTTGGATAAATTAAATTTGAGAGATAAAGTCAGAGCTATTTTACTTAGCCATGCGCACTTAGACCATATTGGCGCTGTATCCTATATTTCTCATAGATATAATGCTCCGATTGTTGGAACTCCTTTCACAATTTCCGTCTTGAAAAAATTAATTGAAGATTCTAAAATAAAAGTTCCAAACAAACTTCATGTAGTTCCACCAAATGGTTCATTTACGGTCAGAGGAAAGAATAGAAATTATCAGGCCGAGTTCATAAATATAACTCATTCAACACCCCAATCAACAATGGTCGCGTTGCATACACCCGAAGGAGTTGTTCTTTACACAAATGATTACAAATTGGATAACACCCCAATTCTTGGTGCACCCCCAAACTATGAGGCTTTGAAAAGAATCGGAAAAGAAGGAGTCAAGGTAGTAATTGCAGATTCCCTGTATTCTGGTTCTGAGAGGAAAACACCAAGCGAAAAAATAGCCAGGGCAATGGTAGAAGAAACTTTGATGACTGTTGACAACAAAAATTCTGCAATATTTGTCTCGACTTTTTCCTCGCACATAGCAAGACTAAAGAGCATAGTAGAATATGGAAATAAACTTAACCGAAAAATATACTTCCTTGGTAGGAGCATGAAGAAATATGTTTCTGCAGCCATCGAAGTAAATACTTGCCCCTTCAAAAATCAAGTTTATATTGGCAGCTACAAAAAGCAAGTAGAATCTATTTTAAAAAAAGTCTCAAAGGACAGAGGGAATTCTTTGGTTGTTTGCACGGGGCATCAGGGAGAACCAGGAAGTGTTTTAGACAGACTAGCAAAAAAGAAACTCCCTTTTGAATTCCAGAGAAACGATCACCTAATTTTTGCTTCAAGAACAATCCCGGATCCTATTAATATAGCTAACAAAGAAAATATGGACAAAAGATTTAAAAAATTAGGCGTAAGAATATTCGACAATGTTCATGTTTCAGGTCATGCAGGTAGAGAAGACATGAGGGATTTAATTTCTATTGTGCATCCAGAGCATATAATTCCGGCTCATGGTTCAACACAGCAACTATTACCTGCGATGGAATTGGCTGGTGAACTCGGATATGTCTCTGGAAAAACCTGCCACCTAATGCAGAATGGCCAAAGGTTAAAGCTATAAAATACATTTTTAAATAACATTGCCTTTTCTTTTCCATGTCAAAAGAGGATATCATAGGTGGGCTCAAAATTGCACTTTCTAAAGGCCAAAAATTATCCGACGCCATGCAATCATTTTATAATGCAGGATACAAAAAAGAAGATATTGAAACTGCAGCCAGAGAATTGAGCGAAGGAATAGAAACGGCCAATTCTCAACAATCTCCTCAAAATCCTCTGTCGCAAACTTCACAAAATTCTTTACAAAAAGCAACACCCTCTAACAATTTTATAAAACCTCAAGTTCCAGAGCAAAAGCAAAAAACATCTCTTGAACCCCCGCCAAAAGCTCCTTCACAAATACCTTCTTCCTCTCCATCGCCAAAAACATCTTCTCTTTCCTACGAAGAGCTGAAGATGCATATAAAGAAAAAAGATAATGTTGAAGTTCAGGAAGAAGTCAAACCAAAATTAAACCTGCCAGTCTACGTCCCTCCGCAGCCCGTAGTTAAACAATTTGTTTCAAATTATGGAGGGGGGTCTGAAAAATCCGTTGATGGTGTGACTATACTATTAATTATAGTTCTCATCTTGCTAATAGGTGTTTTAGCAGGAGTCTTTTTCTTTAGAGATCAATTAGTTGAATTTTTAAATAGATATTTAGATTAATTCAAATGCCCGAAATTTACCAACCAGAAGAAGATTCTCTTTTATTGTCAGAGGTCTTAAAGAAATTTCTTAAAAAATATAAACCAAATAAAATTCTCGATATGGGTTCTGGTTCAGGAATTCAAACTGAAACTTTAATCAAATACAGAATCGCTTCAGAAAACATCACACTAGTTGACATAAATTATAAATCAATTAAACATTTAAAATTAAAATTTCCAAAATCCAAAGTTATTCACTCCAATCTTTTTTCAGAAATAAATAAAAAACAAAAATACGACCTTATAATTTTCAACCCTCCTTATCTTCCGTATGATAAATACGACAAACAGAAAGATACTTCTGGTGGAAAAAACGGAAGTGAAATAATAAATAAATTCCTAAAACAAGCAAGAGCTCATTTAAACAAAAATGGGAAAATCTTGCTTTTAACTTCTAGTTTAACGAAGGGAATTAATTGGCTTGATTACAAGAAGAAAATTTTAGCAAAAAAGAAATTATTTTTTGAAGAGCTTTATGTTTTGGGGTTGAATTGAGGATAAACTATTTTTTCAAGCATTCCCTCATAATTTTCCTTCCATGCC
>CAYHJV010000108.1:0-2621 GCA_964357045.1 Candidatus Woesearchaeota archaeon
CCCTATTCTTTTATACCAATGGTCCCAAGTTGCAGTAACTCATAAAATAAATGGGCCTAATTCAGATGTGGTTTTTTATGGAAATGGCGCGAAAATTACTAACCTGAGTAATTCTTTTTCAACAAACTCTCTCTCATTAGATCCTTTAAATATAGGGGGGTTTATTAATGGTGTTCACTACTTCAACGGCACTCTAGACGAAGTAATGGTTTTCAACCGTGCTTTGTCTCCAGAGGCGATAGAGGATTTGTACAATTTGAACCTAGGTATCTAATCAACCAGAAATTGTCGTCCCTCTAAATTTCTTTTCATTTAGCAAATTATCGAGCTCTTTAAGATTTTTTCCAATTATATAAGTAGTAATTTTATTTTGCATAATTATTTTAGAAGCGCTCTGGTCAAGAACAAAATGCTGCCCTGGTTTGTAAGCCATTTTACTTGCTATTTTGTCAAATTCTCTCCAAGAAATTTCCGATATAAATTTCGCATCCTTATGTTCTTTAGGATTTTTATCATAAAGCCCAACAACATCTGTTAAATTAATAAAAATTGATTTAAATTTTGAGGCAATTCCTGCAGAAGTTGAATCAGAAGTTTCTTTTGGATGATATTCCAAAGCCCCGCAGAAAATAATATCCTTGGTTTTCAAGGCTTTTTTTACAGCATCTATTGAATGAGGAATTCCTTCTTTTTGGTCTAAGCCAAAAAAATAACTCATAAATCTTGCGTTCATCCTAGTGGCTGAAATCCCAGAAAGACTCTGAAGTTTTTCACTGCCTCCTGAATCTCTGATAGCCCCTATATATTTCCTAGCTATAGAACCTCCCCCGCAAACAATAATAAATTTGTATTCATTTTTATTCTTTAAAATAACTTTCTTGAAGTTTTTAAGATAATTAGTATCAATATCATTGGGAATAATCAAACTTCCACCTAAACTCAACACCACCACTTTTTTTGTCATTATATCCTTTAATCAAATTTTATATTTAAACCTTTATATATATCTAACCACCATAATTATTTTTAAGGGGTAATTTTTTTAACAATAATGAGTTTGGGAATAGAATTAGCTAAAAAATTATTTTCTTTTTATGCAGATCACGGAATAGACAGAAAAGAATTATTCATAGGCGGAGGTCCTTCTAGCAATTATTTTGAAATCAAGGATTTTGCATTTCGTTTTGGCAATGGGAGAACTGATTTAGATGTTATTGTATATTTGCCTGAAGGAGTAAATAAAGAACATTATAAAAAACATTTAGAAAAATTCCAAAATAAATCTTCAAATAGTTATATGGTGATCAATGAATTTGAACAAGCCGGTGTTGGATATGACTTAAAAGTTCATTTTAGAGGCAAAAATAACAATGAGGTTGAAAAGCAAAAAGCTTTTTCATCAATTAAGGGGCTGGTAAGTTACCTCATGTCTTTCCCAAGAAATCCCTAAACAGTAAAAAGTTTTCTATCTTTTACTTTGAAAATTTTCAACCTTGCTCCGCAATCAAGCCAGCCGTGTGCATAATTCAAAGCACCAAAGGCATTTACAAAATCTTTCTTCGATTGAAAATACTTTGCGTCTGATAAATAATTTGAAACCATTTCTATTATTTCTTTAGCCTCTTTTTCCTTTCCTTTAGAAATTGCTTTCTTAACTTTTTCAAGAGCTTTAGAAGTTAGTTCAAAATATTTATAGAGTTTTTCTTGGGTGATTTCTGACCCCATATTAATAAAAAACTCCCCTCTGCTGAGACATCAACATAGAAGGGCGCGCCATTACTCTCATACCTGGAAATGAAGTGAAAGGTGTTGGAGATTCCATTTTCTTAATTATAAATTTACTTCCAATTATATCAGAAAAAACAGCAGAAAGAATCAATCTGCCAACGACAATTCTTAAAACACCTTCAGTCAGAGGAATCTTTGAAGCCTCAGAAAATTTCTGCAAAATGTAGTCTATATCTTCTTTGCTCAAAATAATATTCGCTTTCTTAGTCCCCATTCTGCCTGTAACAACAACTTCCTCATCCGGGCCGTTGCATTCAATCGTTGCTACACCTGGATCTTGAATGAATGGATTTAGTTTTCCAGTATCGATCTGAATATCTGTAGGATAAGGCCTCAAATTCTGAACCGTTGGAGGTAAAGGATACTCTGGAATTATCAAAGGCCTATGCCTTTTAACAGGAGGAGGCATACGTCGAATCTGTGGTTGAGCCATTGGCTGAACAAGAGGTACAACTCTAGGAGAAGTAGGAAGGGGCCTGATCAACGGCTTCCTCGCAAAAATCTGAGGAGGGAGATCGGGAGCTTCCCTTCCGTGAAACGGCTTTGGAGCAGAATACATTATACTAGGAATAAATTTTTCATATTCCTTTTCAACTTCTTCTTTAGTCTCTAAATTCTTTTTGCTTTTAATTTCTTTTTTTATCTGATGTTCCAGTGCAAAAAAATCTTCTTTAGAATGTTTTATAAGTTCTTTTGTAAAAACAAGAAGAAAAAATTTTCTAAACTCCTCAGATGTTTGTGCAAGTTTTCCATTCGAAGAACTTCTAAAAAAAACTTCAGATTCTGGCATCTTCTTCATCAGAAAACCAGATGTAATTTTCTGGTTTGATACG
>CAYHJV010000109.1:0-2584 GCA_964357045.1 Candidatus Woesearchaeota archaeon
CAGTCTTTCTCAATGGCAATAGAAAGATGCATAAAGGAGAAAGTGGAATTTGTCCTTATTGCAGGTGATTTATTCGACACAGCATTTCCCGGAATTGAAGTGCTTAAAGAAACTTTTGCAGAGTTCAGAAAACTAAAAGACGCAAAAATTCCATGCTTTTTGATTGCGGGAAGTCATGATTTCTCTGTTTCTGGAAAAACTTTTCTAGATGTTTTAGACAGAGCTGGTTTTTGCAAAAATGTTGAGAACTACGAGTATGATAAAGAAAAAGATATAATAACGCTTAATCCAGTGATTCACGGAGGTGTTGCTTTTTATGGATATCCTGGAAGAAAGTCTGGTTTGGAAGTCCCCCAAATAAGAAAAATAAAACTAAACGATTCTCCTGGAATGTTCAAAATTTTCATGCTGCACACAACTCTAGATAAAGTAAAAGGAAACTTGCCAATAGATTCTGTTGAAGCCGACAAATTGCCAAAAGCAGACTACTACGCCATGGGCCACATCCACATAGACTATCAATACGAAAAATTTGTCTATCCCGGCCCTTTATATCCAAACAATTTTCAGGAACTTGAAGATTTGCACTACGGCGGATTTTATATTGTGGACACAGATTCAATGACCCCTATGAAAAAAATTGACCTAAAAATAAAAGATGTTATTTCTGTAATAGTGGAAATAAAAGATGCTCATACTGCAACACAAAAGATAATTTCTGAATTAGAAAAAAGAGAAGTTGAGAATAAAATAATCTTATTGAGGCTTACAGGGGAAGTTGAAAACGGAAAACACTCGGATATAAAGTTTCCACAGATTGAAGAGTTCGCAAAGAAAAAAGGAGCTTACTCCATTTTAAGAAATACCCATGAGCTTAAAGTTAAAGAGCTGGAGATGGAAATAAACGTCGCAGATTCGGAAAACATAGAAGAAGAAACAATTAAAAATTATGCTAAGGGAAACCCATCAAAATTTAACATATTAATTAACGATTTAATTGAGGTTTTATCTATAGAAAAACAAGAAGGAGAAACAAACGACACTTTCACAACAAGACTCTTAGGGGGAGCAAAGAAAATATTGAACTTCTAATAAAAAATGCTATTAAAAAAAATAACTTTAAATAATATAAGAAGTTACAAAAAACAGGAAGTAGAATTCCCGGAAGGTTCAACTTTACTTTCAGGGGATATAGGCTCTGGAAAAACATCTATATTGCTTGGAATAGAATTTGCCTTGTTCGGATTGCAGCCAGGACAAAAAGGAACTTCTCTTTTAAAAAATGGAGAATCGTCGGGAGGCGTAGTTATTGAATTTGAAGTAGACGAAGATAATATAATAGTGGAGAGAAATTTGAAAAGAGGCAAAGGTATAACTCAAGACTATTGTGCAATAACCATTAATGGTATAAAGCAGGAAATTGCAGTCACTGAGCTGAAAGATAAAATTCTTGATTTATTAAACTATCCAAAAGAATTTGCAAAAAAACAAAATTTACTTTACAAATTTACTGTTTATACTCCTCAAGAAGAAATGAAGCAAATTATTCTGCAGGATCCAGAAACAAGAGTTAACACTTTAAGACATGTTTTCGGAATTGACAAATATAAAAGAGTTTTGGAAAATCTGTCTATTTTGATATCTAAATTAAGAGAGGAAAAAAAAGTAAAGCAGGCTCTTACAGAAAACTTGGAAGAGGACAAACAGAGAGTATTAGAGAAAGAAAATGAATTGGAGACGAAACATTAAATCTTGCTTCAGTAGATAAAGAACTATTCTCCAAGTCAGAAAAAAGAAAAAACATACAGGATGAGAGAGAGGCGGTTGTTAAAAAAGTTGAAGAAAAAAACAAATTGCAAACTGAAATTGAAAAGACCAAAATCATGACCATAAACAAAAAAGAAATGATTTTTGGCAATGAAAAAATGAAAGAAAGAATAAACTTGGAAATGAGTCAATTAGCTGGCTTGAGATTTGACGAATCAAAAATTGATTTAATTGGCAAAAAAATAGAATCTATAAAATCAAGAAAAAGAGAATTAAATGAAATGAATTTAGATGTGACCTCAAAAATTAGCTCGTTTTCTTTAAGAAACCAAGAAAATGATTCTTTAAGAGATAAACTTAGGCAGTTAGAAATATGCCCAACTTGTTTGCAGGATGTAGAAGCTGTTTATAGAGCAAATGTCTTGAATAAATTCGATTCAGAAATAAAAGAGAACGCAAAAAATATAGAATCTCTGACGGTTGAAAAAAGAAAAATTTCTAAAGAAATGAATACTCTTGAGGACGAAATTTCTATTCTCGAGAAGGAATTGCGGGATTTGCAAATTTTAAAAATGAAATTGGAAGAAATGGAGCAAAAAGAAAAAAGATTGAAAGAGATAAACAATTCTAATATAATGCTTGAGAAGGATGTGGAACTTCTCGAAGGTCAGACTGAAACCCTCAAGAAAATTGTTTTTGATTTAGGCCGATTTGATAAATTATACACGGAAAAAGAAAAAGAATTTCAGGCAGCTTCTAAAGAAGAAAGAATGGCCGAAATAAAAGTTGCTGAGTTAAAAAAAGAAATAGAATTTTT
>CAYHJV010000110.1:0-2528 GCA_964357045.1 Candidatus Woesearchaeota archaeon
AAATTAGGAATAAAACTTAATGATTTTATTCAAATTGCACTATCTGCAATGCAAGGAATTTCCAAAGATTTAGGGTTATAACAGCATTTTGAATGCTGATATGTCATTTCTAAAATGTCATGAATAATAAAGACTATACGGAATTTGAAGCAAAATTCTATCCTGTAAATAAAGAAGAATATAGAAAAAAACTTCTTAGTATTGGAGCTAAACTTGGTATCCCAGAAAGAAAGATGATCCGTGTAGTTGCCGACAAACGCGGCAATCCAGTTTTGTCTGGCTCGTTCGGCGACAAATATATAAGGGTTAGAAATGAGGGTAATACTGTTAGGTTAAGTGTCAAATATATGGCGGAGGCAACAGGAAAATTAACAGACCAAAGAGAAATTGATGTTGAAGTAAATGATTTTGAAAAGACTATCAAAATCATTGAAACGTGTGGAATTAAATTTAATAGAAAACAGGAAAATTTGCGGGAAGAATGGTTTTATAAAGGAGCACAAGTAACAATTGATTCTTGGCCCGGGCTTGATACTTTTTCAGAAATTGAAGCGGGGAGCGAAAAAGCTGTAAAGGAAATTGCCGAAGAATTGGGTTTTGATTGGAATAAGAAAATAATTACTCCTGCAGCAGAAGTATATGCAATGGTTTATAGAATGGATATTAATGAAGTATTAGAAAAAATAAGTTATATCACATTTGAAAATAACCCATTTAAGAATTTGAAGAAATATCGGATATAATAGAGATATGCTTGACATTAATTTTATTAGAGAAAATCCTGAAAAAGTTAAAAAGGCTACATCTGCCAAACAATTAGATTCTTCACTAGTTGATGAATTATTAAAACTTGATTTAAAAAGAAGAGCTTTGCTAAAAGAAATAGAAGAATTAAGAGCCGAAAAAAACATAGTTTCTAAAAATAAAGATATTGAAAAAGGGAAAGAGATAAAAGAAAAACTCCAAAAACTTGAACCTGAATTTGCGGAATTAGATAAAAAATACAAAGATATTCTTTGGCAAATACCCAATGTTGTTTCGGATGATACTTTAGAGGGAAAAGATGAAACTGAAAACAAGGTAGTTCGAAAATGGGGAAATCCTAAAAAATTTGAATTTGAACCTAAAGATCACCTGGTTTTAGGTCAAGTCTTGGGAATTATAGACACGGAAACAGCATCTAAAGTTTCAGGTGCAAGATTCGGTTATCTTAAAGGAGATCTTGCTTTAATGCAGTTTGCTCTTCTCCAATTTGCATTAGGCGTTTTAACGGATGAAAAAGTATTAAGTGAAATAGCAGATAAAATTGAGAAAGGCTACTCTTCTAAAATTTTTATACCAGTTATTCCGCCGGTTTTTATTAAAGCTGATGTTTTTGAAAAAATGGCAAGGCTTAACCCCAAAGAGGAAAGATATTATATTCCCACAGATGACCTTTATCTTATTGGAAGCGCAGAGCATACCTTAGGGCCTATGCATATGGATGAAACTTTAAATGAAACAGATTTGCCAAAAAGATATGTTGGTTATTCAACGGCTTTCAGGAGAGAAGCAGGATCATATGGAAAAGATACAAAAGGTATATTAAGAGTTCATCAGTTTGATAAATTGGAAATAGAAACATTTACCACAAAAGAAAATTCAATCAAGGAACAGGATTTCATAATCGGAATTCAGGAGTATCTAATGCAGAAACTTGAAATTCCGTATCAGGTAGTTTCCATATGCACAGGAGACATGGGGAAGCCGGACTATCGCCAGTTAGATATCGAATCTTGGATGCCAGGGCAGGGGAAGTACAGGGAAACCCATACATCAGATTTGATGACCGATTATCAAGCAAGAAGGTTGGAAACAAAAGTAAGAAGGGTAAGTAGAGAAAATGAATTTGTACATATGAACGATGCAACTGTTTTCGCAATCGGAAGAACAATTATTGCGATAATGGAAAACTATCAAAACGAAGACGGATCCATAACAATTCCCAAAGTTCTTCAGAAGTGGATGAGGAAGGAAAAGATTGAATTAAAAAAATGAATAATACATCTAATTTTAGACGAAAAGTTTTAAGAGACTTTTTGACAACTATTGCTTCGGGATGGTTTGTTGCAGGTGTAGTTTCCACAGTATTTGTACGTTTAGGGAGCATCGTGGATGTAATTTTTAATGTTATAATTGGGACTGTACTTGCTTATTTGTCTTTACAAATGGCATTTTCTTTAGAAGAAAAGAATAAATGACAATAACATCAGAAAATATCCGTTTTGCCATGAGTATAGGAGCTGTAATGACCATGGTCTTTTTCTTGTGGATATATACAATTAGTAGGAAGGGAAAAAAGAAGCAATGAATATATTAAATATTGCGACCTTTTTAGGATTATTTAGTCTAATAATTTCCTTCTTTATTGTAAAACGATTCGAAAAATTAAGAAAATAGTTTACCTAATTTTTCTTAAAATATTCTTTTCCCCTTAATTTTTCAGGCAAGTAGCTTTCTCTGTCGTATTTTTGGTAACCTTTTCCGTA